>JAGXLK010000059.1 GCA_018334735.1 Planctomycetota bacterium
GGGGAAGAAGTGGTGGTTGATACCACGGAATTGACCCCAGAGGAATCCGTCCAAAAAGTCCTGCTATTTCTGGAAAAAGAAGGATATGTCGGGGCGAGTTGAGTGAGTCAGAGGTGAGCAGCACAAATGCAGGAGGTATGATGAATATCCGCCAGCGAATTGCAACGGCACTGCGGGGCGAACAGCCAGACCGCGTGCCGTTTACAGCTTACGAATGGATGTGGGGCGACGAAGAAAAGGCAGATGTATTGATCGAACGCGGATTGGGACCTACACGCCATGTAGAGACCTGCCGGCGACAGGTCCCGGAGCTCCAGGTGGAGGAGGAAGTCTGGGAAGAGAATGGTCACAACTGGAGCCGGAGGATAATGCACACTCCAGCGGGGGAGCTTGAGACAATTTCAATGGACGGGTGGACGCAGGAATATTTTGTGAAAGACCCTGAAGACTATGAAGTTGTGGAATGGATTGCGCGGAACACCCATCTGGAAGAGAACTTCGCTGCCTTCCTGCGGGAACAAGAAGCCATGGCTGACCGGGGTATTGTGGTTGTGAGCGCCCACAGAACGCCAATCCAGGAGATTATGGTTGAGCTGACGGGGATAGAGAATTTCTGTTATCACCTGGCCGACGAGCTGGAAGAACTCGCCCGGGCTCATGAAGCTATGCTCGACCGGACTCTCCGTGAGATTGAAATCGTCGCCCGCGGCCCAGGGGAATTTGTGAAACTCTGGGAGAATTTTACCGATGAGCCTTTCGGGCCTGACAGATTTCGCAAGTTTCACCTGCCCGTATACCAGAAAGTAGCTTCCGTGCTACACGAAGAGGGCAAGATTTTGGCGGCACATACCGATGGTTGGCTTTCGAGGGTCAAAGAAATAATCCCCGATACCGGAATTGACGTGCTTGAGTCACTGACGCCTCCTTCAGAAGGGGACGTTCCTCCAGAGGAATGGAATGAAATCTGGCCTGAAACCGTGTACTGGAGCAACATCCCGGTAAGCTGGTATCTGGAACCGGTGCCGGTTTTTGCTGACCGACTACGCGTGCTTCTGGACAGAATTGGCACGCAGCGGGGTCTATTGTTTGAAATATCCGAGGACCTGCCGCGGAATTGGACAGAGAGCGTTCCGGTGGTGCTGGAAGTCCTGGAGGAATATAGCGTCTGATGAGAATGCGGGATAGGGGCTGGCTACAATTCCATGTTGTCAAGATGCTACTGGCTCGCTATAATCCCTTCCCGCGGGGGATACCTCCGATCGGTCATTAATTTCCCTGACGCCTATCTGTTAAATGGAGAGTTATGGATCGAAACGCGCTCGCCCAACGATTGAAGGAAGTTGCTTATATCGAAGGTGATTTTACACTTCGTAGCGGTCGGGAAAGCCACTACTTGATTGACAAATACGAATTTGAAACCCGGCCAGAGCTGCTGAATGATGTTGCGGAACAACTGGCAGAGATGGTCCCGAAAGACACAGATCGGCTGGCCGGAGTTGAGCTGGGAGGAGTGCCGCTTGTTGTTGCTGTGGCTTTGAAGACCGGGCAACCGTACGTGATTGTACGTAAGGGTGAGAAAGGGCACGGACTTGACCGGCCATACGAAGGCCAGTTCGAAGAAGGGGAGCGGGTTGTGTTAATAGAAGATGTTACGACAACGGGAGGGGCGGCGGTGCGGGCGGCGAAAATCCTTCGGGATTCTGGAGCGGCGAGAGTAACCGTGCTGGTTGTTGCCGACCGCCAGGAAGGTGGAGAAGAAGCCATTCGGGATGCCGGTTTCGGATACAAAGCGCTCTTTACCAGAGATTCACTTGGTATCGAGGCAGATCAGTGAACGCACAGGACAAAGATCATAAGGGAAGACTTTACAGGTCGCCTTTCGTGACCCGATGGGCCAGCGAAAAAATGCTGGAGCAGTGGGGGGACCTCAAAAAGTTCCGCCTCTGGCGAGACCTGTGGATTGCTCTCGCAGAGTCAGAGAAAGAGCTTGGTCTGGAGATTTCTGACGAAGCTATTGAGCAGATGCGGGAATACCGTGGGGATGTGGATCTGGGTCGGGCGTCAGAAATAGAAAAAGAGCTTCGTCACGATGTAATGGCTCACGTACACACCTACGGGGAACAATGTCCTGCCGCGAAAGGAATCATTCATCTGGGCGCAACCAGTTGTTTTGTGGCGGATAATGCCGACTTGATTCGCGTTCGGGAGTCGCTGCAGCTTCTCATTGAGCCAATTGCGACTGCGTGCCGCCAGCTTTCGGATTTTGCTCTCGAATACGCGGATCTTCCCTGTCTGGGGCTGACCCATTATCAGCCGGCTCAGCTCACGACGGTTGGTAAGCGGGCCTGCCTGTGGTTGCAAGATCTTGTGGGAGCTTTGAGAGATATTTCCGATATGGCCGAGAACGTGCCATTTCGAGGAGTGAAAGGAACAACAGGAACGCAGGCGAGCTATCTGGCATTGTTTGATGGTGATGAGGAAAAGGTCTGTGAGCTGGAGCAAAAAGTTGCGCAGAAAATGGGTTTCGATCGCGTATTTCCCGTCACGGGACAAACATATCCCAGGAAATACGATCATGAACTTCTGAGCACACTCGCATCCTTTGGCGTGGGATGTCACAAAATGGCGGTCGACATCCGACTTCTGGCCGGTGGGAAAGAGGTGGAAGAACCGTTTGGTAAAAAACAGGTTGGTTCCTCGGCGATGGCTTATAAAAGGAATCCGATGCGCTGCGAGCGAATGACGGCTCTGAGCCGTTTTCTCATAAACAACGTTCAGAACGCAGCATTTACGGGCGCGGACCAATGGATGGAACGCACGCTGGACGATTCGGCGAACCGGCGTCTTTCGCTGGCCGAAGGTTTTCTCGCGGCCGATGCGGTCGCACAACTTGCGGCAAACATTACCGATGGGCTCGTTGTCAATTCGGGTGTAGTCGCGGAACGAGTGGCAAAGGAGTTGCCATTTATGGCGACGGAGAATATCATTATGGCAGCCGTAAAAGCTGGCGGAGATCGTCAGGAATTGCACGAGAGAATTCGACAGCACTCGATGGCCGCGGCTCGGCGCGTGAAAAAAGAAGGCGGCGAGAACGACCTGCTGGAGAGGATTCAAAAGGATGATACGTTCAGTGCGGTGAAAGGCCGCCTTGAGGAAATCGTTGACCCGCGGAGTTTCACTGGCCGAGCCGGACAGCAGGTTAAAGATTTTGTGCGAACAGATGTGGAGCCGACCCTGGAACGTTTTGAGGGAATCGGCGGTGAGGAAACAGAGCTGAGAGTTTAATGCTTATCTCGAATCATTGATTATCACGGAGGTCGGATATGGGAAGTTACGGATCCCCAAACGGAGATGGTGGCGGAAATAAAATGTTGTGGGGTTGTTGCGGAGGTTGTGCTGGATTGCTGGCGATAATAATGGTTGTAGGTGGGGCATTCATTTATTCATTTGCCCGCCCCCGGCCCGAGGTCAGACCGGAGACCTTTTTGACGTCAGAAGCGGATGCTTTTGCTATCGGACGCATCAGTCCCGATGATGAATGGGTTAAGGCCCCCTTGAAAAAGTTCGCTGAAAATCCTCCAGAAAGCCTGGAACTCGACGAGAGTGCGAAAAAGCAGTTGAAAGAGCATTCAGGGGAGTTCCATAAGAACCTGGGACACTTTTCACCGGCTCAGTTCGTCCTGCTGGTAAAGCATAAAGGAAAAGTAACTGCTTCTGAGAAAGAGGACAAAAAGGCATCGTCGGCAGAAAGCGCGGAAAAATCTGCGGAATCTGAAGAAGTTGGAAAGCCCAAAACGGCTTCCGATCAAGAGCCGTTCGATAAAGCGGTTGTGTTCTCGGTTTGGCCCCAGCGTTTTATGGGGCGCTTGATGGTGGGGTTTGTGCGTTTGGTGGTGAACAAATCGATTGGCAAAACGCCCGAACAAAACGGGGAAATTGTTAAGCACAACGGACTGAAAATTGCTGTCACAAAAAAGGGCAAAGCATTCAGTCAAAAGGGCAACAATTTCATGATGTCCGATGATCCAGAGACGATTAAAACGTGGCATGACCAGCTGGTGGCCCGTCTCAAAGCCAAAGATAAGGACAAGTTTGAATACAGTGGTCCAGCCAACCTCAAGTGGATGTACGGCCAGCTAGATCCGGAAGCGCCCATTGTGTTTGCAAGTACAAATAAGCATGGGGAGATAAAACGGTTTCTGACATCAGTAAAACAGATGAAGTCGAGCGGCGATAACAAAGAAGCGCAGGAGAAACTCAAAAAGGCAGCCGAACATTTGTTAGGCACCAGGATTGTTTCGAACAACGTTGAGAGCGTGGGCGGTCAGGCGCAGTTGGTGGACCCTGATACCGTACGGGTGGAGTTTTATTGCAAGTGCCACGGAAAAGAATTTGCCAAAGGGCTGTCCGAAGACCTCCAAAAAGCTTTCAAGGCGGCCACGGAAGATTGGAAAAGTACGAATGTTGACGCCAGCCGGACAAATACCCTTGTCAAAATAAAGATCGTCAAACAGGGATTCCAGAAAGCGTTACAGAAGGCTTTAGAAAAGTCCCAGAAGGAAAGTCAGTGATAGCCCGTTCTATTTGCGGAGCGGTTCCTATCGGTCGTTCTGGCTGTCCGATGGCCTCTGGTGTATTAATCTTGCTTTCCTGCTTTTTTTGATTAGGTTTTGCGGGTCAGGACCACCAACGGCCCGGGCTAAATGACCGTCCGGTCTGCGGCCTTTCGCTTTCATTTTGGTCGCTATCAATCCCCCTCCTGGATAGGCTTACGTTTCGGGGCGGATATCGTTTTTTATTGAGCGGAGCAAAACCGCTGAAAGCACATTTATGGTTGCGGAGAATCATCAGCAGGCTCGCGTGGCAATTATAAGTCTTGGATGTGCCAAGAACCTCATCGATTCCGAACATATAGCATCTCTGCTTGAGGACACGGGTGTAGAGGTTTGCAGCGATCCTGCGGCGGCGCAGGTTGCAATTGTGAACACATGTGGTTTCATCGATATTGCGAAAGAAGAGTCGATCGAGGTTATACTCGAAGCGGCTGCGATGAAAAAAACGAGCGATCTTCACCGGCTCATTGTGACGGGATGTCTATCGGAACGCTACGGTGAGGAGCTAAGAGAATCGCTCCCGGAAGCGGACATTTTGCTGGGAATTGACCCCCATGGCGCGGCACGAGCTGCCCTCTGGGCTCTTGGGAAAGGGGATGTTTTGCCGTCCCGTTGCAATATGCGGGCGTGCCGGTTTACTCCACGAGCCTGGACTTATTTGCGCATAGCGGAAGGGTGCAGTAACCGGTGTTCCTATTGTGCGATTCCGGATATTCGTGGGCCGCTTGTGAGTCGCCCTATGAGCGAAATCCTTGATGAAGCCGAAGGACTACTGGGATCCGGCGTGCGCGAATTGAATATTATAGCGCAGGATACGACGGCTTACGGTCAGGACGAAGGTGATCAAAGGCTGCATGAATTGCTGCAAACGCTCGCATGGATGGACTCGGGGCACTGGATCCGACTGCTCTATACGCACCCGGCTCATTACTACCCGCAGTTGATAGATGTCCTGGCCGGGGAGGAGAGCATTTGCCCTTACCTCGATATCCCGTTTCAGCATATCAGTAATCCTGTTTTGGAACGGATGGGGCGAAACGTTTCACGCATGGGAATTCAGAAATTACTGGGCACTTTGCGTGACCGGATATCAAATCTCGTCCTGAGAACAACCTTTATTGTTGGGTTTCCCGGGGAAACGGAAGAGGATTTCACGGAACTTCTCGACTTTGTGCGGGAACAGCGTTTCGATCGTATGGGTGTTTTCCGGTATTCTTGCGAGGACGAGACGCCGGCCGGAAGGTTTGAGAATCAGGTTCCCGAAGATGTGAAACAGGAGCGCTATGATGAACTTATGCAGTTACAGATGGAAATCGCCTTTGAAAAAGCATCTGAGCGTATAGGGGAGAGTGTAAAAGTATTGGTAGAGCCCACCGAGTTGCATCCTGAGAAAACCCCGTGGGGTCGCAGCCGCTGGGAAGCGCCGGATGTTGATCCCATCATTTTCCTCCAGGCCCCCCCCGGTTTGCAGGAGGGAGAAATGGTTGATGCGAAAATCATGGACAGCCGGGACTATGACTGTGTGGCGCGTGTTTTGGAAGGAGAAAGTGAGTGCTGAAAGGAGATTTTTTCCGCAAGACCGCTGCGAGTTTTCTCGGGTTGGGATACCTCCCGATTTGCCCCGGAACCTGGGCGTCAGGAGGGGCGGCGGCTCTGGCGTATGTGTTTGGTCATTATATACCCCAGCCGACCGGGATTCTGCTTCTCGCGGCGGCTTTTGTTGGTGTCCTGGCAGCCGGACACCGATTGGCTGAATGGGCCCAAAAGCGTTTTGCTGATAGTGACCCACACGTGTTTGTGCTTGATGAGGTCGCGGGTCAATGGTTGACGTATTTGCTGACTCTACTGGTGGTTGTGGGGTGGTACGGACCTTTTACGCGGGTTGCCGTTTGTTTTGTAGCATTTCGGTTCTACGACATCTTTAAGCCTTCTCCTATAGGTTTAATAGACCGGCGTCACGATGCTGAGTCGATAATCATGGATGATATTGCTGCCGGTGTGCTCGCGGCGATGGCTGTTGTTATTATCGAAGTTATACTGTTTTATTTCCACGCGTAAGTGGTGGAGGAATAAGAAGACTGACAGATGAATGAGCTTGATGCTGAAAAAATATTTTCGGAATCTGGGCGGCCACGTTTGATCGGTAAAACCGGGGAAGTCCGAGAGGTGGTGGAGTCGTGCATGAACACAGCACGGCGGCTGGTAGGTCGGGATGTCCCGGATGGGTATGTTATCCTGGCCGAAAGGCAGCGAAACGGGCGTGGTCGGACCGGCGAATGGGAATGCCCCGCGCGCCAGGGAATCTTGCTTGCTGTGATTCTACGGCATGGGCTGCGGGCGGAAAACCGGTGGCTGACGGGATTGATGGGAGCGGTCGCAACGGCCGAAACGCTTTCGCAGTTCGGACCGAACGTACAAATAAAATGGCCCAACGATCTGGTTGTTACCCGTCACAGCAGAGGATTCAAGATTTACAAAATTGGCGGGGTTCTTGTCGAACAAGAGGTGTCGGGGGATACAGCACCGGATCACATCCTTGGCATCGGAATCAATGTAAATCAAGATCAGCGTCAATTGCCAGAGAACACGCTTTTGCCGGCGACCTCAATGAAAAGCGAGCGGAAAGGAAAGGCTCTGGACCGAAATGAAGTATGCCGAAAACTGTTCGAAAAATTGGACTTTTGGTATGCCAAACTCAAATTTGGAAAGACGGAGGAATTGCTGGCACGCTGGCGAACGTTGAGTTGTTTGCTGAACAAATGCGTTCAAGCAGAAGTCAAAGGAGAGCGGGTATCGGGCGAAGTTGTTGGTGTGAAAGCAACGGGGGAGCTGATTCTTAAAGAGAAAAACGGACAGAATACTTTCCTCTCCTGGGAACGGTCCACTCTGTTGCTCAGCTGAATGGTGTTGGAGGGATAGGTTTTGAAGGACTACTCACAATTATTCCGGCGTTTCTGGTTCAAGGCCGGGAGTACAGGCCGACACGTTCTGCACGTAGTTATTTTGTTGCTGTTGACCTTTTCATTTGTGGCGATCACACGATCTTGTATGCGGTTTTTCCCCGCTTATCGACCCGCTCCAGAAAATAACCACAATTCGCATCTTGAAAAGCTACTGGAACCGCGGAAGTCTCGACCGCTGGATTGGAAATGGATCGTAATCCACCACAGCGGAACACGAGAAGGCAGCGCGGCTGCGTTCGATCGCTACCACCGATGGCACAAAGGCTGGGATTCCCTGGGCTACCATTTTGTGATCGGAAACGGTACGCAGACCCCGGACGGACAGATCGAGGTCGGTAGTCGATGGTCTGAGCAGGAAATCGGCGCTCATGCGGGAGTTCGTGAATTCAACCAACGGGGGATTGGAATATGCCTCGTTGGCAATTTTGAGATCGATAATCCGACCAGTCACCAGCTGCACAGCCTGCGGGTACTTCTGCAATACCTGATGCGGCAGTACCGAATACCAGCGGAACGCATTATCGGGCACCAGGAAGTGCCCGGTGCGCACACGAAATGTCCCGGGGCAAATTTCCCGATGGCCGAACTGCGTCAATCTCTGGAGCACTGGTGGACGCATACGCAAACAGATGCGGAAGAATTGGAGAATACTGAAAATTGAAAAGGCCAGTGTGCTAATGAAGGGAATGTCCCCATTTTTTTTGCGCTCCGATACGGATGAATTTATATTATATTAAGGGTTCCCCGAAGAATTTGATGTCTCGTTGCAAATGTTTGCTACTTTAGTTATAAATTGATTTGTACCCGCGTTGAGTCTGCCAGGTTGCTCAATGTCAGCAGCGCGTGTTGCGAAGATGCAACTGGGCAAACCGAGTGCGGGACAGTGCTCGGCAAAGCTGTGGCAACGTCGGAAACTAAAAAATATCGATGACCCCGGAGAGGTAAACTATGATTCCACGTCTCTTTGTTGAAGCCGGCGGCGAAACCGGACGGGAAGTGGAGGTGCCTCCTTGGGAGGAGGCGGGTCCCGTTGTTCTCGGGCGGTCAGATGAATGCGAGGCATATTTCGAAGATCCTCAAATTTCTCGTCGACACTGTGAGCTTCGTTTTGAGGATGACCACCTTTTGATCGAGGATCTTGACAGTAAAAACGGCACACGGGTGAATGGAGAGTATATTGATAGGGCTGTTGAGCTTTTCGACGGAGATCGAATTGAAGTCGGAAATATTCTGCTTGTGGTAAGATTCCCTCTGCGGGAAAGACCCAGGGAAGCAAAAACTTTTACCAGGGCAGAAACACAGGAGAATGTGCTGGGTGAAAAAGGTTCTATCGCTGAGGAAAGGGAAGAATTTCAGAAAGAGGCGGCAGGTACAAATGTACATTTTGATATGGAAGAATTTGCCGGTTGTCGGGTGAATAATCCGTTGTCAGAAGGGAAGCAGACTGCGGTATATACAGCATATGATCGCGAAAAAGGAGAAACCGTAGCCCTGAAAGTTA
>JAGXLK010000776.1 GCA_018334735.1 Planctomycetota bacterium
ATCTTTTTGGCCAACGCGATCGCAGTAGATGACCCCATGCACTTTCTTACCGACCAGCGGCGCACTGAGGGTGCTCGTGACGTTTTTTGAGCTATTTGGCTTCTCGGTTGCTCTATGGCTCAGGACAGCAACGCCTTTCTTGAGGCAATGCTCGACGAGTCGTTTGCTGATACCAGATTCCTCCAGTCCCCTATCGAACCCGCTTCGAGCGCGGATATACGGCAAAAGTGTTCCATCTTCCTGATGGACAATAGGAACGGTTCGATCGGGCTGGAGCGTTTTTTTCAAACTATTGATAAGCAGATCAAACAGGCTGGGGAGACTTTTTATGCTCGCCGCATTTTGGGCCAGACTGGTGAGAGCCACCAGGCGCTGATTCGATGTGATAAGCTCATTGCGCGTTCCATCGGACATCCCTTCCAGAACGCCCCCTCGATCGAGGTCGATGGCCTGGGTGATTTCCGGTTCGCTATCATCGGACTCAATCAGCACATCCATATCGGTAACTTCGTCCTCAAGGAATATGAGAACGACATTACCGAGCCGGATTTCGTCCATATGGTTCAACTCGCGTTGGCTGATTCGTTCACCGTTTACCAGCGTACCGTTCTGGCTGTCAAGATCACTCACGAAACAGGTGCTGTTCTCGCGCGTAACTTTAGCGTGGTAACGGGAAACCGTGGTATCGGCGAGGCGAAAACTGTTCTGAGCGTCGCGTCCGATTGTCACCTTCTTCCGAGACATTTCGAACGCGTCCCCTTTGCCGGGCCCTTGTTTTATGACCAGTTTAGGCATTACAAACTCCTGGCGGCAATGTGCCCCGGAACTCTGTTACGCAGCTTTCAGAGTTTTTGATATGGTTGAAACATCTGCAGGTAGCGATCCTGGGCGTAGCGATCCGTCATACCCGCCACGTAGTCGCAGACCGCTTGGTGGATTCCTACTTCCTCGCTCCACTGTTGGTGCTCGGGAGGCAGTTCCCTTGGATCTTCAATAAGCTCATCAAAAATCGCCAGCACAAACCTCTTTGCACTGTTGGTAACGGTCATAACGCGGTAATTGCGGTACAGTTCCTCGAACAAATAGCCTTCGAGCTGCTTCTTTCTATCTTTCAGCCCATCGCTAAAACAAACAATGCTCTCGGGGACCTGACGTGCTTCGGTCGGGGACTTTATTCCTTGCCGTTCGATTTCCTTCCAAGTATTTTCCAGCAGATCGGTCACAAACAGATTAATGAGATACCTCACGCATTCCCGCTGACTCTTTTCGGCAGAAAGTGCGTCATTGTCTCCTCCACATTTTTTCGCAGCTTCCGACCACAGCGACAGCTGGTAGAGGTCTTTTTCGTTAAGGATCTCGGCAGCAAGGCCGTCCTCCAGATCATGATTATCGTAGGCGATTGAGTCCGCAAGTTCCACTGCTTGAGCTTCAAGCAATGGGGGCCCTGGGTCAAACTGCTCTTTTCCGGGAACATCCGGGTTGTCCCAGCGAGTGCTATGCTTAATGATCCCCTCTCGGACTTCATGAGTCAAATTAAGGCCCGGGAAACCCGGGTATTGTGATTCCAACAGGTCGACGACCCGGAGCCCATGGCGGTTATGTTCGAACCCTCCGTGCTCGCTCATTGCTTCTCGCAGGGCCGTCTCTCCGCTGTGCCCGAATGGCGTATGCCCCACATCGTGAGCCAGAGCAATCGCCTCGGTAAGATCTTCATTCAAACCCAGTGCCCTTGCGATTGTTCGGCCGATTTGGGCAACTTCCAACGTATGGGTCAGGCGCGTTCGATAATGGTCCCCCTCATGGTTCAAAAAAACCTGCGTTTTGTATTCGAGTCGCCGGAACGCTTTACAGTGAACAATGCGATCCCGATCCCGCTGATAAGCCGTTCTGTACGGGTGTTCCGGCTCTTCGTAACGCCGGCCCCGTGTTTCCGCACTTTTCATACCCCAGGGGGCGAGTTCTTCCGACTCGCGTTGTTCCAACTTTTCGCGAATTACTTTCATAAGTCCCGTGCGTTACCTTCTATTTTTTTTGACCGCATTCGGTGCTACGTTTGCGAATCCCGTAAAAGCTCCGTTCAATCTCCTTCCTCATCAACCTCCCGGAGCATCTCCCAGAGCTCTTCCAATGATTGAGGTATAACCTTTGTTGCCGCCGTGATCGGCATGAAATTTGTATCTCCATGCCACCGAGGCACGATATGCCAGTGCAAATGATCTTCCACTCCGGCTCCGGCAGATCTACCAAGATTGAGCCCCACGTTATATCCGTCGGGCGACATTGCTTTTTCCAAATTCAACCGGCAACGTTTGATCATCGACATCTGCTCGCAAAGCCCCTCATCCGAAAGATCCTCCAGGTCGGCCAGGTGTTCCCGAGGCGCCACCAGCAGGTGTCCATTGTTGTAAGGCCATCGGTTCATCAAAGCGAGGCAATTTTCGCTATGCCATAGAAGGAAGTGTTCACGTTCGTTTTTAGACCGGGCCGCCTGGCAAAGGAAACATTCGTGAGGATCATCGACTTCCAGAATATATTCCATACGCCACGGTGCCCAC
>JAGXLK010000777.1 GCA_018334735.1 Planctomycetota bacterium
GCCCTGGGTCAAGGATGCGGAGGAAAATATAGTGGGCTGAAGGCCCACCATAAATCCGTTCCCCAAATACCGTATCAGGAGCGGACTGGACTTCAGCCAGCGGCTGGAGTTCAGAACGCGGTCCGGAAACCTGCTGATTTCGCGGCAGAAACGGCGAAGTATTCACGAACCAGATCACCAAGCAAGACTCTGGCGTATCGCACGCATCTGGTCCGCGGTTACGTTCTCCGGCAGAACCACACCAATTTCAGGGGTGCCCCCGAGTTCTCGCGTTTTTCTCACGTGGTCAGGCACCAGTTCGGGATGGTAGTTGAAATGCGGCTTGAAACGAGTTCCCGGACGGAGAGCTTGCAGCATTGACTGGCGATCTTCGAGATATGACAGATCCTCGTCCCATCGTTCCTCCATTGCAACGACCGTGGTGTAGGGAGTGATGTGCGGATTGATATCGCCCCCGCCTTTGAATCCAACCGAAGACTTGTGTGATGTCGCGATCTCGTGAAACATTTTATACATTTTCACGGTGCATCGTTCCTCACCCCGGCTTTCATTCATACCACGTACGGCAAACCGCCACAACGTGTGAGCATGAATGGGGAAATGTAAGACACATTGGGGATGAAGTCCAGTCCGTTCAGTTCAATGCAGACCCCGGGTGAGCTGAGTTCACTCGGTGAAACAATCGTCCGGCCAACATACTATCCGCTCGTCACCTCATCCTTATCCACAAGCGCGCCGCTGTCGCGAAGCCCATCGCGCAGCTCCGAGACTTCCACGTCCCGGAACGGAAGACCACTCTCAACAACCTGGCGCGCGGCGAATCCTGCGCCCTCCCCCATCGCCATCACGGGCGCCATCACCCGGAGCGGACCCAGCACGTGGCGCTCGACGCTGACCGATCTCCCCGGACAAATCACGTTGTCGATTCCTCTGGGTACCATGATGCGATACGGAATGGGAGTCACCTCCGGGTTGGGCTGACCGTGCATTGGTTGATGGGATGGTTTTTTTGGATCGGCCAGGTCCCATCCGTAGCTGGAATAACCGATCGTGTCGGGAAAGCTCTTCTCGGCCATCAGCTCGTCGACAGTCAGACGGTACTCCCCGTCAATACGACGCGTCTCCCGCACGCCGAGCATGGGCGCGATCGATTTCACACGGACGTTGGAGAACCCGGGCATGTGCTCACGCAAAAATCCGATGAGCCATTCAATCTCCTCCCGCCCTCTCTGCAATCCTTCGGTCACCGACTCGCCGTCGGTCCCGTCGATACCGCACACACGAGTCGTGTTGAGCATCATCACGCCCTTTTCGGTCATCTGCACACAGATGAAGATGTCACCATTCTGTGTCCAGGAACCCTCAGCGCGTTTTTCCTTGATGAATTCGCGCATACGGGGTGAGTCATTGGTTCGGACATACTCGGCGTATTCGTCCTGGTCCACGTTGTCGACGTGGACTTCCAGAGTGACGGGCGTCATCGCCCCATCTTCCTCACGGCCTTGCTCGTAATAACACCCACACATGGCTGCAACATCCGCGTCGCCGGTGGAATCAACCACGGCCCGAGCCGAGACGCCCTGGAGTCCGCTTTTGTTATGGATGATAACGTGAGACACCCGGTCCTCGTCCTGCACCACATCGACGACGCGGGTATCGAGCAGAACCCTGACGTCATTGTCGTCCATTTTTCGGTCCAGATAGCCTGTCATGGCGTAAGGATCGAACGGCACGCCATGGCTCAAACCGAGCAGCCAGCCATGAGGAGTATACTTCTGCCCCTCCTCCACGGCGGGGAGCAGCGCAATACCCTCCTCCTTTGCTTCTTTACTCATTTCACGGAAAATCCCCCCCACAACCCACCGTCCATCCGCTTTTCGACCGCCCAGCCAGTGCGAGACCAGCCCGCTGGTCCCCGTGCCGCCAAGCTGCCCTCGCCCCTCCACAATCAACACACTGAGGCCCTGCCGGGCCGCGGATAGAGCGGCTGCACAACCAGCGGACCCTCCGCCACAAACAACGACGTCGTATTCATACTTCACGGGAATCGAACGAGATAAATTTACTTCAGACATTATTTTTCCTTTCAGTTTTCTGGTAAATGCTGTTAATCCGTGCCTCCATCGGCGCAGGACCGACGGAGGGCTGGTTGGTGCGGCGCCGCACGTAGTGGCTAATCGTCTTTCCGCTGGCGCGGGGCCAGCGGAGAAGTAAAGCCTCCAACAATCGCGAATCGTCTTATTGCCAGCGCAGTATACCAAACAGCTAAATCCTCCATCAGTGGCTAATCCGCTTTCCACCGGCGCAGGCAGGCAGACAAGTTTCCCTTCGCAAAATACGACGCCACTCCAAAACAATCCGCCTGGCAATAACTGCCGGCGTCACATCCTGCCCCCGCCGACCCTGCGTCGGCGGAGCCTTTGATTAGCTCACTACGTGCGCCCCACTCCAAAATCGCCCTCCGCCGGTCCTCCGCCGGTGGAGGCGCGGCCTATAGGGGACATATCGACTTCACTCAAAAACACTCAGGTCACACTCCCAGACACTATCCA
>JAGXLK010000060.1 GCA_018334735.1 Planctomycetota bacterium
AACTGCAACGCCGCAGATGGGCCGCCGCCGTCCGGCCCGTAGGGAGCAATTCTGCCGGGTCATTTCTTCGTTGCGGCTTCGCAGGGACCCGTCCGGGTCACCTTTGGCGCCGCGCCTCGAACTGACCTCGGCAGAATTGCTCTGAACCCACAAGATCAAATGGAACGGACCACTAAATAAACCCATTCAGTCAGACGCGTCCGAATAAGTGGAAGCCGGGTCTGTCCCATTCCGTGAAAGTCATTTTGTTCCGTCCACGATGGGCTTCATAATACTCACGAAGCGCTGGGCTCTTTCATGCGATTCTGCCGCATCCCAGTCGCGAGGATTCCAGACATAATCTGCCGCTGTCGCGAAATATTCCAGTGATTCTTTGCTGAAGTTCTCGGGCATCGTATTGTAACCGCTGGAGAAACCGGCATTGAAATGGATGCCCTCAAACAGTTTGTCTAACTCCACGGGCAGTAATTCGCCCTGAAAGACGCGGGCCTCGGCCATCCCCTCTATCGGTCGCGAGAAGGATTTGTCAACTCCCCGCGAGACCCGGTTGACCCACAGGAAAGGTCGTCTTCCCGCTTTTTGGGTCCACTCTTCAACATCTTCGACGCTCAAAGGCGATTGAATGAGAACTGATGTACCCGTCCAAAGGGGGCAGACCTTCTCAGGAAGCTGGTCGAGAATACGCCGGGTTTCAGAGGATGCCGGTCCGTAATATTTATGGTCGCCTCTGTTCGGAGGGCAATACAAAATGTACGCTTCGGGATCAATTTTTTGCACCGCTTCATACGCCAGATGGATCACGTTTT
This sequence comes from Planctomycetota bacterium, assembly GCA_018334735.1. The sequence continues at coordinate 807 of JAGXLK010000060.1, forward strand.
TGATCGGGGTATCCCTGCCGGGCCAGTCATTGTAATCCACTTCGATTCCGTGAGCTCCCTGTTCGAGAAACCAGTGGATAAGATGCGCGTAAGCCTCTCTGTCCTTTTGTTCCTGGAAATTATATCCTTCCCCTCGGAAAGGACAGAAATATACAACGGTTTCCAGAATACCGCTTCGCCGGGCTCGCGAGCAGATTGACTCGACATTTTTTTCAAAACATCCGAGGTGCCTGGAGTTGTCGCCGTGGAACTGGAGTCCCATCTGGTGTATTTTGAACAGTGCCATCCAGTCGGCGAATTTTTCGAGGGTGGCAAGTGGGTTGGTGGTCGCGCTTGTTTTTGCCAGCCGCAACCCGATCGCCGGCCAGTCGACAATTTTTCCCGTCGGGACCGTCAGCTTGCCCGAATTGTTTTTATCCACGAGCTGGCAAAGAGTCAGTAATCCATAATAAAGTCCCAGGTTGCCCCAGGCGCGGATTGTCACGACGGGATCAGGTTTCTGAGATTCTTGTACCTGCAGGGAGTAACTTTGGGCCAGCCGCTTTTCATCGAGCTTTTCCTTCAGTCCTGCGTCTCGGAGAAGGTCGAGCAGTTTCTTTTTCGGGCAGTTCTCAAGCAGGATATTGCCAGTTTTCTGGTCTTTGAGTTTTTTGATTTTGGCATCAGCCAGAAAACATAAGCGATTTGAAAGGATTTCCAGCCCTTTTTGAATTGATTGCGGAGATTCCTCCCCCCCATTGGATATGCGTAAGTTAACCGCCTTACCGCCTCGGCTAAGAGAAACGGTAGTTGTCTCGAGGTGTTCGACTTTTGGTCTGGGAATTATGGGGCACTCCAGACAGTTTTCCCGTTTTCGTCGGAAACTTCCATTTTTGCCATGCCTTTCCTTGCAGCCATGCCTATGCGGGTTTTGCCGTTTTTGTCATAGAGGAACATGCCCTGGCTTTCTTTGTCCACGAGTAGTGCTATGCGCGTCTTCCCCTCCGGGTTGTATACAAACACCCCCGAGTTTTCTTCCATCAAGGCCAGCCCCAGGCGGGTTTTGCGCTCCTTGTTATAGAGGAATATACCCGGGTTGCCTTCTCTCGCGGCCATTCCGATGCGGGGATTGCCCTCTTGGTCCATAATGAGGATTTTTCGAGCCCGTACTGTATTCTGAACGCCTTTTGTGGCGGCTCCGACGGCTGCGATGGCTACGAAAACGATTAACATAACCTTCATAAACCGGTTGGTTTGTTCCAACCGCGCAATTCGCTCCTCCATCTTCCCTCTCCCTTAACAAAAGACACACTTGTGATGCCACCATTAACTTACTCCAGTACTACCAGAGCGTCAATCCGAACATAGTCACTGATTCTGGAAGGCTTTGTATCTGTAGCCCTGGAAGGAATGGGAAGAGGCCTTTGAACCTGCGGCCCGCACAGCCGTTGCGATTTTTTTGCAGTTGGGCATCATAAAGAGCCCAGCGTTTTTATCAGATGGGGCAGACAGCAGAGCGTACTCGGCGACACCGCCCGACATTTGCGTACATTTTCGGCTACGAGGAAGCTCGGTGGAGTTTTCGGCTCTCCGGATTACAGGCATCCCCTTTTTGACAAAGGGCAGCCCCGCGGCTACAGTCCTGTTGAATTCTGATCCTATTATCTACTGAGGCAATTGTGGAGTGAAAAAATGGCCGATTTAAAGGACAGAAGCGGTTGTGAAAAAACGGTCGTGGAGGATCCGGAGACCGGGCGGGAAATCTGGCGAATGACGAATTTCCATTCGCACGATCTCCATACCTACTACGACGCCTGTTCCTGGAACCCCGACGGAACCAAAATCGCCTTTACGTCCATTCGACCTGAGGATGTTGTTCCGGACAAACTGGCCACGATTCCGAAGGGCGCTCTGTTCGTGATGGATGCCGATGGCTCCAACATCCACTGTCTGGCGGAAACAGTGGATTTCAAACTGCATACCGGCTGTTTCCCGATCTGGAAGGATAATGAAACCATTATCTACCACGGCCATGGTCATACCTGCATGATCGACATACATGGCGGAGAAATCCAGGAGATCAAGGGCCTTTTCAGCCGATTCCTCAGCCCCGACGGGTCAAGGCTTGTCTGCCAGTGGTCGGATCCCGGAGAATCCCGGGAACGGGCCGCGTTTATCGTTGACCTTGACAGTTTCAGCCGGGAAAAAATCGTTTCGTCCGATGACCTGACTGAGGTCCTGCTCGACACATTCAACCGGGCGAGCAGAATGCCGGATATTGATGAGCAGAAGATGGGAACCCCCCAGCTGGCCAATATCAAATGGAGCCCGGACGGTTCGAGATTGATGCTGCGATTCAATTACGCCCCGGATGAATACTTGAAGTCACTTTTCGTTCTGAACCCTGATGGTACGGGACTTAAACGCTTAAACATGGTCACCCCGCGCTTTGGACACCATTCATGGCATCCTGATGGGGAGCGAATTCTGTATTGTGATCGTAATGAAACCGGCCCCGGCCACCTGTACTATCTCATCGACAGGGATGGTTTCAATCGCAGGGTGCTGCACAACGAACAACTGGGAAGCCACCCCATCTTCAATCCTGCGGGCACCGAGATCGTGGATTTCGGGAAGGGTTTTATCTGGCATCTGGAGGTGGAAACCGGCAAAGTCCAGAAACTCGCCTCCTACACCAATGATCTGCACGGCGGGCTCCACGCCCATCCGTCCTGGAGCCCGGACGGTTCGCAGATCATTTACCACTCGGACCACACCGGGACGAGCCAGATTTATGTCATTCCGTTGAAATAGAAATGATAGTGAAGTTTCGATGGAGAGGGACTTGCGATGAAACCGAACATTCTGTTCATCTTGCTGGACGATCTGGGAAAAGAATGGGTCGATGTCTACGGCGCGGAAGGTATTGAACTGCCGAACGTCACAGAACTCGCCCGAACGGGCATGCAGTTTAAGAACGCCTATTCCATGCCGCAATGCACGCCGAGCCGGGTGGCGCTGATGACGGGACAGTATCCGTTCCGGAACGGCTGGATTAACCACTGGGACGTGCCGCGATGGGGGGCGGGTTGCCATTTCGATTGGCGCCGGAATCCCTGTGTCGCGAGGATTTTGAAAGAAGCGGGATACAGGACCGCGGCCGCCGGGAAATGGCAGGTGAACGATTTCCGCGTCCACCCCGACGCCATGACGAAACACGGTTTCGATGATTACTGCATGTGGACGGGTTATGAGACCGGCAACGACCCCAGCGCCAACCGTTACTGGGATCCCTACATCCATACGAAAGACGGTTCGAAAACCTATGAAGGCCAGTTCGGGGAGGACATTTTTTCCGATTTTCTGATCGATTTCATGCGGGAGAATCAAGATGAACCGATGTTTCTCTACTATCCGATGTGCCTACCGCACACGCCCTTCACGACGACCCCGCTCGAACCCGATGCAGAAGGAAAATACGAGCGACACGAAGCGATGGTCCGTTACATCGATCATATCCTGGGCAAAATGATCGACGCACTGGAAGAACTCGGACTCAGAGAGAACACCATCGTCATCTGGACCACGGACAACGGGACGACGGGCCAGCTCAGCAATCGGCTCAACGGACGGGAGGTCCAGGGAGGCAAACAGAAGACGACCGAAAACGGCATTTGTGCGCCTTTCATTGTGAATTGTCCCGGTCTGGTGCCGGAAGGTGTGGTGAGCGACGCTCTCGTCGATTTCTCGGACATGTTGCTGACGTTCGCGGACATGGCGGACGCGGAACTGCCGGTGGAATACGGCTTCGATGGTGTTTCGGTGGCCGATGTCTTCCTGGGGGAGGCCGAGGATTCAGAGCGGGAATGTATTCTTGGCATGGGCGGACAGAACCGCGCCAAAGTTAGTGATGTGGGAGTCGAAAACGAGTGGCGTTTCCGCGACCGCGTTATCCGGGACAAACAGTATAAGTTGTTTATCGACACCGACCGCCAGCCGGAGAAACTGGTGGATATCATCAACGATCCCGACGAAGAGGTGGATATCTCCGACAGTGAAGATCCCGACGTTCAAGCTGCACGGGAGAAACTGGAAGGGCAGATCCCGCTTTTTCCGCGCTGGGACAACGATCCCAAATATGTCCCTCAGCCTCCGCAGGAGTGGGACGTTCCGGTTACGGTTGAGAGTAAAGTTTGGAAGAAGAAGTAGGGGGCGAATATGGAGATGTCTGCCCACATGGCGGTGGTCTGGATTGCAAGTATAGTCTCACTTGTCGTAGTTGTGCCGATCCGCCAGGGAAACGAAGAAACTTGCGAAGACGAGGAGGATAGTTAATTTGTACGTTTTCGAACAGTCAACCAATGGCGTCCAATTTTACGACTTTTGATCGGAAGGGATAATTTGCAATGGCGAAGAAAACTCCCGAATCGAGTGGCGAGTGCAGGTTGTGCGGGGAGACTTTCAAATCTTCCGGAATGACATCGCACCTCAAGAGCTGTGTGAAGAAGAACCGGGAATCGAACGACCAGGAGGAAGTTGGTCTATACCACATGGTGGCGCGGGGTGGCGGGGGCCTTTTCTGGCTGCATTTTGAAGTGGTGGGCGAGGCCCCGCTGGAGGTTGTTGACGATTTTCTCCGGTCCATCTGGGTCGAATGCTGCGGGCATCTAAGCGCTTTTACGATCAACAACCAGCGTTATTCGCCCCAGCCCATGGATTCAATGATGGCGAGAAATCCGGAGAAACCCACAGATGTTCCGATTTGCGAGGTGCTCAGCAACAATGACGAATTCCATTATGAGTATGATTACGGGAGCACAACCCACCTTGAGATGCGGGTCGTGGACGTGCGTGAGGGCCCCCGGCCAGAACGGGCGGTTCGGGTCCTGGCCCGCAATCAGCTGCCCGAGTTTGAATGCGCCGAATGCGGGGCAACTGCCACGCAGATCTGCCCCACCTGCTGGGAGGATAATCTTTTTTGCGATGAGTGTGCGCCGGAGCATCCCTGCTATGATGATTACGGTGGTCTTTTGCCGTTGGTGAATTCGCCCCGGGCTGGGGTATGCGGATACACCGGCCCCTTCGGCGACAGGGAATGGTGATAGATGCAACTCTTCATACACTCTGCTATAGTGGTGATTAAGGTCGGATCGTGAAATCGGCAGATCGAGCGTGTTTCAGTGGGGGAGGCGTGCTATGGAGAAGATAAGGTATTTGCTGGTGGCGCTGCTATGGGTCCTGCTGGGGGGATGCGGTCCCTCTCGGGAGAAGGAACAGGTATGGACGCATACCGCCGCTACCCGTCGGGCAAATGTGGCAACCCTGCGCATGGCGCTGGTTCGTTATGCGAAACAACACGGCCGATATCCGGAAGCGCTCTCAGCACTGGAGGGCGATCACACTCTGCCAGACAGCCTCCTGGAGGATCCTGATCTGGAACTGAAGGCTCCGGGAAGAGCCTACGATGAAGACGGCGGGGCGAAACCCGTCCTTGTGGACAATCGTAGCGTGAAGCATCCGGCGTTCGGGAAAGTCACGCACGCTTATTTCGCGAACGGAGCCCCCCTTGCCGTGCCCGAGGATCTCGACGCCACCTATGGACACGGCCGCACCGCCTTGCATCGGGCGGCGATGAGGAACCCGCGGGACGTCCGCTACCTCATCGAGCATGGAGCCGACGTGCGGGCGCGGGACGATTCCGGTGGGGCTCCTCTCCATGACGCCGCTTACCAGGGGAAGCTGGATTCGGTGAAGGTCCTCCTGGAGCTGGGCGCGAATATCGACGCGCGTGACCGCCACGGGTGCACGCCACTTCATGACTCACTTATCCGGGATGAGCGGGAGACTGCGAACCTGCTTCTTCGGCGCGGTGCCGAGATGGATATCTACGCTGCCGCCCAACTCGGCAAGATCAGGGCGCTGAAGCGGATCATCGAGCAAGATCCTGAATCCGTCAATGCTCCCCATGCCTGGCCTCTCATCGGGACGCCGCTTCACAGCGCGGTCAGGGGAGGGCAGGAGGATGCGGCGGCCCCGCTTATCCAGCACGGCGCCGAGGTCCAGAACAGAATCCGTCTGACGGGAACTCCCCTCGCAGTTGCAGCACGCAAAGGGGATGTGGTTTTGGCCGATTTGCTGCTGAAACATGGTGCGGAGGCGAACATCTGTCACCTTGCCGCGCTTGGCAAAACGGGATTGGTGAAGAAACGACTCGCCGCGGATCCGTCTCTGATAAAGGGCGTCGGGGATAAAGAATGCACCCCGCTGCATAGCGCCGCCGGGGCGGGATGGCTGGAAACGGTGAAGTTTCTGCTCGCCGCGGGGGCCGAGGCGGGAGGGGCGAACGACCGCGGGGTGACACCCCTGCACGAGGCCGCCAGTGGCGGTCATGTCAAAGTAGTTCGGACGCTGATAGATGCAGGCGCACATGTGGAGCCGGAGGCGGACAAGTATCCGACACCCCTTTGGTGGAGTATTACCCAGGGGCATCCCAGAGTTGCATTGTTGTTGCTGAAGGAGGGAGCGGATGCGACCGCTCGTACAAGGGCCGGTCATACGCCCCTCCACCTGGCAATTGCCAGGTGCTGCGGGCTGCCGGTAGTCGAAGCACTTATCGATGCTGGCGCGGATCTGAATGCACTGGACGGGCGAGGGATGACACCGCTTATGGTTGCCGCACGGTGCGGGCACATGGAGGTGTGCACGATGCTCCTGAAAAAAGGCGCGAAGCTCGATAAAACCTCAAAACTGGGATTGACACCCCTTCATTATGCGGCCATGGCCGGAGATATGGAGACATACGAGTTGCTGCTGGAACGTGGGGCGAAACCGTAAATTGTCCTGCAGCATGTTCGGAGCGTTACGGTTTTAGCGGCGCCCCTCATCGCTTATCCTATTATTCCGTTCCTTCCACCGATGCGGGGGCGGTTGAGGGCGTATGACGGGAATCGTGCATGTAGTGGCTCAATCATTGGAGTTTAGTCCTGCGGCTCGAAGCCTCCGGCACAGGGCCGCAGGGGCAATATTGCACCGGATTTATCCCCAGAAAACGCGAGATTTCGCAGAATTTTTCGCATCATATCGGGAATCTGGATTCACCGAATTTTTTACCGGAGGGCAAGTTCTGAGACTGAGAATTCCTTTCTAACGTTGAAATCTGTTTGATAGCGGGCGCGTGCGGCTTACAATAGGCGGCTCAACCAGCCGGAGAGCTTTTGAATTTAGAGTGACTGGAGTGGAGAGAATTTATGAGCGAGCAGATTGCGGTTGGCGTGGTCGGTTGTGGCAATATGGGCGGTTCGCTGGCGGCCGGGGTTGATGCTTCGGAAGCCGGACGCCTCGTGGCATTTTGCGATCCGGTGCAGGAAAATCGCGCGGGTATGGTAGAGAAATACGGCGGACGAGACTACGCTGAAATCGAAGAGTTTTTGAAGGACGAAAAGGTAGAAGCGGTTGTGGTCGCAACCCCGCCGGCTCTGCATGCGGACTACACCGTGGCGGCTGCCAGAGCGGGCCGACATGTCTTTACCGAAAAGCCCATGGCACTGAGCACGCAGGAATGCGCTCGGATGGTGGAAACGGCTCGCGACGCTGGGGTTGCGCTGATGGTGGGACAGGTGCTGCGGTTCTACGAGCCCTTCCAGTCTATCATTCGCTGGACGCGGGAAGGCCGGTTCGGCCGGCCGATGCATGCCGAAATCCGGCGGCTCAGCGGCGGTTGGTTTCGTCGCACCGGATGGCGTCAGCGGCTGGAGACCTGCGGCGGGACGTTGTTCGAGGTCGGGGCGCATGAGCTTGATTTCATGCGTTGTATCCTTGGCGATCCCACGCAGGTCTACGGGGTTCGGGAGAAGATGCGGGAGGTCGAACATGAGATCGAGGACGTCATCTCGCTGCTGGTGCGTTTCGAAGAGGGAGGAAGCGGGCATTACGCGAACGGCACCGCATGGGGCCGGGGCCGATATGACATGAATCTGTGTTTTGAGGAGGCGAACCTGATAAGCGAGAGCGCATTTGATTCCTCACAGCTCATGGCGCTTCGGGCGGGGTGCAAAGAGGAGGAAAAGATCGCGCTCGAAGGTTTCGAGGAGGGCTCCGGGGTGGAACGACAGATGGACGCATGGCTCAGAGCACTACGGGACGGAGGGCCTGTCCCCATCCCTGGCGAGGAGGGTATGAAAACGGTTGAGCTGGCGGAAGCCGCCTACCGCAGCGCGGAGACCGGTGAAGTGGTGCCGTTGGATAGAAGCTGAAGGGGGCCGCGCGCG
>JAGXLK010000778.1 GCA_018334735.1 Planctomycetota bacterium
GCTATCCGATTTCAGAATCTAAGCGCCAACAATACTACCCCATTCACGATAAAAGAGACGGGGTAATAAGTCAAGCACTCGGCACGGGAATACCCGCCAAACGCTATAGAAAATGGTGGGCGCAGCAGGACTTGAACCTGCGACTTCTACCGTGTGAAGGTAGCGCTCTCGCCACTGAGCTATGCGCCCACCGAAGACTGAAAGTATAACTTCTTCGGCCAGAATCGTCAAATTGTCCGCTCCCGCACCCCTGCACCATGCCAGTCTGCTCCGCCAAGTCCTGCTTTTTCCGCGTTCCGCACGAACTCCACTTCGTCCGGGCTCAAACCGAACATGCTCGCCCCATACGAGTCAACTGCCACAGGATCAGCCGACGCCACAATGCGTCTGGCACCCTCCAGGCTATTATCAACATCCGCCTCCCGCCCACCAGTCGGCCCATTCTGTCGTATAACCCGATAAGCATCCATCACAGTAAGGTCAACTTTTATAATCCTGTGAAGATCGGGGATCTTTCTGTGAATTCTGCCATGTAGTTGCCCTCGCTCTCCCCCGACCATTCCGAAAGCATTTTTGAGCCCGATGGTCAGACGGCTGGTTCCGTGATCTTTCAGAACCGGGACGTTGATCAGGACATCACACATTTCGCGCGAGATAAACTCTTCGTAAAAAGACCATTTATGCAGTTCAAAGCCTCCCGGGATCGCAACCTCCCGGAACCGCCCCGGATCCGTTGTGACAACTTGCGCGCCCGCCTCGCGCGCCTGCTCAGCAATGCCACTGATACGATAAGCCGGTTCGGGATTGGGCGCTATGGTGTGGTCAAGCACGCGGACCCGATCGGCCCCGGCCTCGAGACACATAGACACCAGTGCCCTCACAACATAGGGGTTGGTGCTGGCCGCTATGTGAGGCGGCCGCGGCCAGGCCATATTCGGTTTAATCACAACTCGGGCCCCTGGCCTCACGAGACGCTCCATTCCGCCAAGCTGCTGAATGGCCTCACGTGCCATCTGCGATACGGTCTGGCTTTCAGTTTTTTGGTCCCCGTGGTTACCATGAACGATAGCGAGACCGCTACGTAATCCGTTCTCCGCCCTTTTGCGGATATGGAAAGGCACTTTTTTTTCACCAAAAAACCGAATTATTCCCGCGCCTGTAGCCGCCCCCACTGCGTAAGTCAAAAATCTCCGACGAGACCATTCTTTATGATCATCCGCCATTTTTCTTTCCCTGTCGACAGAAAACGATACCAACAAGCAGTTTAGCAGAATCAGGGCCCGATCGCAAAAGCCGTCTGATCCACCGAACTTTTATCATCACAAGAACGGAAAAAACACACTCCCAAAAAAGCCAATTTTGGCGTTTTATGGTGTTTTCTTGGCATTTCAACCATGTTTATGCTTGACAAAAGCGGCATAAATGTTAAGATTTGTGCGTTGTCGCAAGGGAACGGCTTCTTGTTTTTTTTACTGAAAAGGGAGGTTTTCCATGGCTGAAGAAAGATTGATCGTTGGTTCGAAAACAAAAGATTACATCAAATCTAAAGGTATGATGTGCTCAAAGGACGTGCTTGGAGCAGTGAACGAATACGTTTACGAATGTCTCGACAAAGCCGCTAAACGTGCGGAAGCCAATGGTCGTAAAACCGTACAGGCAAGAGACGTCTAAACGCGGAAGCGTCTTGTCTGCTTTTTCTCCGGCATCATCTCTACATGTTCTCTTGCGGCAGATGAAAAAGTCGGGGATGAAGGTGGCAGGAGTTTTTTGCGTTTTGCCCGCTTTATGAACAGCGGGTCAAGTACCGAGAGAGCCCTGCGAATGAGTAATTCGTCAGGGCTCTCATTTTATGTACTTCTTTCGAGATGTTCGTGCGCCTGTCAGTCCATTTCCTGAAAAGCGATTATCTCGCCACTCGCACAGCCTACAAAAATAATGGGTTCTTTGCCAGAAACTGCGATTATGTAGTCTTTGACGATTGGCAAGCGCCATTTTTCTTTTCCTGTCTCCACGTTAACGCATGCCAGGTCCCCGTTCCGTGTCAGGAAATAATACCCGTTTTCCCCGGCTGCGAGCATCCTCTTCCCTCTTTTGTAAATCCACTTCTCAGAAGGTTCATCTCCCGGAGACAAAAGGGTTATACCCGACTCATGAGTGGCCACCACCAGATGCCCGGAATCTACATATTTGAGATCAGTTATGGGAGCTCCCAGCGGGTATTTCCACATCGCAACCCCATCTGAGCCGAGCAGAGAATAAACGTACCCTCTGTTATCGCCCACATAAATGAAACCTTCACCCATCGTCAGGCCACCCATTAACTGAGAAGGCTCTTTGGGTTTCCAACGCCAACGAATCTTCCCGTTCGAGAGGTCTCCAGCAATTACAGCCCCTCTATACCCGGTGCCATAAAACATTTCATCATTGACCACCGGTGATGCCTGAACCGAACCGTCCGGGGAAACGGTCCACAGATGTTTGCCACTTTCCAGCGAAAGTTTCGTGATTTTAGAATTGGCACCGCCCAGCAATAAGGCATTTCCAACCGG
>JAGXLK010000061.1 GCA_018334735.1 Planctomycetota bacterium
GAATAACCATACGCAACCAGCCTGACCCGACATAGAACGGGCCGACCACACTTCAAAGCGGTCGGCCCGTTCACTTAAATTCAGCCCTGATCGCAAATCTCAAAGGTATCTTTTAGCGCGTCAATCGGGTCGCCTTTGGGCTTGAACTCGTGGCCAAGGTAGAGGTCATAGCCGGTCTCTGCGATAGCGCTGCAGATCCCGCGATAATTCATCTCCTGCGTATCGTCCATGTCGTTTCGACCGGGATTCCCCGCTGTGTGGAAATGACCAATACGATCGATGGATTTCCTGATATTCCGAATAATGTCACCTTCCATAATTTGCATATGGTAAATATCAAAAAGCAAATTAACTCGCGGGCTGTCAACCATTTCACACAACGCTAATCCCCAATCGGTATGATCGCATTGATAACCCGGGTGGTTGACCTTCGAATTAAGAAGCTCGACGTTCAGATTCACTCCCTTTTCCTCCGCATAAGGAGCGACTTTTCGCAGGCAACGCGCACAAGCAATCATCCCTTCGTAATCGCTCTGCCCTTCATTCCGGTTTCCGCTGAAACAAATCATACCCGGCACATCGTTGGCCGCGGCGATGTCGATAGATTCCCGCAATTCGGCCTCAATGCGATCGTGGTTTTCATACTTATTGAGACCATCCGGAAGAGAATCGTGACCAATAAAACTGGCAACAACAAGGTCATAAGAATGGGCTGTCTCAACAATCTCTTCAAAATCGTCCCCGCGGCCCCACAGTTCAATGGCATCGTAGCCAATATCAGCCGCAATTTCGCACAACTGTTCCAACTCCATCTCGTCCGGCATAAACAACGGATAACAAATCGACTGCTTGATGCGCATTTCACACTCCTCTGAAACATGTAATATCGGGGCTACACTCAGCCCGATCCCAGAACCGCGGCAATTTAACACACCTTGCCAGTCCACGCAAGCTCCAGCCACTCACCGACTTTCACCGGCTGCGTAGAATAATCGATCCATCTGCACTCAGAAATTTTTGCAATCGCAGTTTTGGAATAAAAACCTTTCCGGGAAAAGTCTTGATTCTCACAGTCAAAAAACATAAAATCCTTTTAACTGGAAGGCACAGGTGAAAAGCTATTTTTGGGGTAAAAAGGAGGAAGGCATGCCAATCGAATATAAAGTGTTTGGTGGAGGGCATCTGATCCATGCAATCGCTCACGCTCCGGTTACAGCAGAAGAGTTTGTCGAATACGAAATGCAACATGCGATCGATGACCGTATCAATCGTCCCGTTTCGGAACTATTGGAAGTGCAGCCCGGAGCCCTTTCTGGTATTACCAAAAGAGATGTCTCGACAATATTGGAACGAAGGCAAACTATAGAAAGAGATCCTAAACGACATCGATGCGGGATTGTCGTATCCTACGGAGATAATCACGGATGGGATATAGCAAAATTTTACGAGGGCATGGTCGTTCTCCATTCCCCCGAGGTCGTCATTATTTTTGGCGATCTCAATATTGCGCGCCGTTGGCTGGGGTTTGAACAATACGAGTCGGAAAACTCTGCGGATATAGGCGACTCCTGAAATGCCCGCAGAGTCCTTTAAAAATGCGCCAATCTTCAGTATTTTGTACGCTTACGCTCGGGAAACTTTTTTGATCTCCAGCCCTTATCCCAAGAAATCTACTCTTCTGATTTTGTGCTGTCTGTCGAATCGCTGCGAGAACAAAAACGATATCCATTGCTATAATAACGGTCCCCTCCTGTCTCTCAAAAACGGAAAACGCGAAGAATGAAACGGGAATTGGCACTAACCACTCCCTTCAAAACAGTGGTAATAGACACCACTCAGGTGAACTTTACCGTTAAATTCGCCTGTTTGGCGTTGTTGTTTACAATCATAGGATGCACAGCTACCCGCAGCAGGCGTACCGCCAGGATGCCTCTGCTCAAAATCAAATCCCGCATGCCCCCTCCTCCATGGGCCGTTCTCGAACGAAAGGTTTTAAGGAAAAATGCTGAAGCGCTTCGCGTATTTGCCGAAAAGTACTACGACCAAAGGGGTTACCTGAAAGTCGACGCCACACTTGGCGGCGGTGCGGGTGCTGACGACTCAACGGAACCGACCAACAACTGGGGATTGCTTTATGCCCTCGGAGGTAATGAATACGTTCTGCAAACCCTGCGTAAAGCCTGGGAAGGACATTACCAACAATACACCGAAGCTGGTGGGTTGCATGAAGAGTTTATCCGTTCTTTCGATTGGCAGCATAACGGCGAACAATACCGCTCATTCTATGATCTGGGTTTGTGCGATCCCTGTAATGAGAAATATAGCGAGCGCGTCTGCCGGTTTGCCGATTTTTATCTCGGCATGCCCAATTACAACCCGAATAAGAGGCTTATCCGCAGCGTCCTGAACGGAAGTGCCGGCCCCATTATGAACGCGACCCTGGAAGACTGGGGTGGACAGGATTTTTTTAAATACTGGACCGGCGTAAAAGTGCGAGGCGATACTCCTCTGAATATGCAGTCCACCTCCCTCGTCACCACCGCGTTTCTTATCAGCGGCGAAAAGAAATACCGCGACTGGGTCAAAGAATATGCCGACGCATGGGTTGAACGCGCTCGTGCAAATAACGGAATATTCCCCGGAAATGTCGGGCTCAATGGTAAACCCGGCGAGGATTGGCCGCAGCCCGCCAAACAGTTCCCCGAATATGCCCCAAAAGGTTCAAAAGTCTACCCCTGGGCTGGTGGCGTAATGGGCTGGTCCGGTTGGGGCGGGCCCCATATGGTCATGTCGGGCGTGCGGATGGGGCTGAAAAATGCCTTTCTTCTGACAGCCAATAACGCGTATCTCGACGCGGGGAAACGCCAGATCGAGCACCTCCGAAAAGGCATGCAGATCGGGGTAAAAGCAAATGGCAAACCGCTCAAAACAGGTGGAAGCGGTCAGAAACAGTGGCTCGCCGAAGATCTGTATCTCCTGCGTCCCGACCGCTACGAAGATTATTTCCGACAATATTGGGGACCGGACAAAGGACGTGACCAACCGCATTATGAAATGGGCCATACGTTGGACTGGATCGCGTGGCTCGATGGGGAAAATGCCAATTTCCCGGAATCAATTCTTAAAAAGAGTCTCAAACACATCGATCGGCGCGTGAGAAAAATCCGTGCCGACAAAAGCATCGATTGGGAACGAGAATGCAACCTCACCGGCAAAAACCCCGTTGCAACGGCTGCCCTCACGATGTTGACGACCGGTGGCCGACAGCCGAGCTGGCGTGGCTCCCTGCTCTTTGCCCGCCTGCGCTACTTCGATCCCGAGCGCGGAAACCCCGGACTCCCGCCCGATGTCGGAGCACTGGTTGATAGGATCCGCGATGAGGAAGTCCACGTGACGCTCGTTAACCTCTCTACCACAACTCCCCGTACTGTCGTCGTCCAGGGAGGAGCCTACGCCGAACACCAAATAACTGAGATTGCTGTCACAAATGGGCCGTCCCGTAAAATCAACGGCCGAGCCTTTGCCGTTACGCTTCAACCGGGCGCAGGGGCACAGATACGTGTTCAGATGAAACGTTTCGTCCGCAACCCAACCCTTTCCTATCCGTGGGGACCATGCGACGAAATTCGTTGATCCTACATATGACTGGAAACCTGCCTGTCCGGCACTGCCCCCACGTAAGCCCAATCAGTAACCGTCGTTCCATCGCCAGACAATTTTGTCCTTCAACACCGCCTGATGGTGCTCTTGATAGGAAATCGTTGCCGCATGGGCATCTAAAAATAACAGGTTGGCACTGCCTTTCTCCGGCTCTTCGGTCCGATGAAACCATCTGGGCGCCCCTCCGTAGCTGAACGCCGACCAGAGGGAATTGTAGCCGGGGGGAAGCTTCGAAAAATAGTTCTTTACCGCCGCATCGTAATTCAGATAAGGTGCTTCGTAGAACGTGACCAAACCCGACGCGTTTTTCACAATATTCAGCGGACGGCCGTTCAGATACGCGTTCCCGTAACTGGAATGCATACGGGTGTTAAGACCCACCAGGCGGTATTGACCACACATCCTGAAATATTTTCCATCACTAATATAGTAACCATCTTCATCGGCACGCACGGACGGGCAACTCAATGGGCCCCCGTGGATATCCTTGAACTGTTTTGCCGTCATGCCCGGCCGTAGATACTCGCTGAGCATCCCATAACCCCAGAGGTGGTTTACGTGCCAGTCTGCCCAGCTGCTCGATTTCGCAGGCAGATGATTCTGATAGTCCCCCACGTACATCGTTTGGGCCAGACCCGTTTGGTGGAAATTATTCAGGCAGGCGCAGATCCGCGCCGCTTCCCGGGCGCTCTCAAGGGCCGGCATCAACATAGCCGCCAGGATAGCGATAATTGCAATTACAACCAATAGTTCAATAAGTGTGAACCCGCCCCACTCCGCCTTTGATAGTACAGCAGGTTTCGACGAATGAATCTGAGATTGTAACAGAGAAGACGATAATAAGCCCCGTATCTTTGCAAGCTTGTCGCCCCATGGAATATTACGTGTCAAATCATTGCCCCTTGAACAGAAAGAAGTACACCAATATGACACACCAAATCCGCGCCGGCACAAGGGCAAAACACTTCCAGCACTGCTCTCATGGTAGCCACCCAAAACCCAATCTGTCAAATTTGTTGAGCATTCGCAACGGCTGACAATTAGTTACAGGGTATATATGCCCGTCCCTTTTATTGCATCCGGCGGCAGCCTTGCGTTAACGTTGGACTTTACATTGCTTTCATGCCCCGAGGGAGAAAGGCTTTTACAGTGAAAGCCGTCGAAAACAGTGAAAATCAAATTCGTGTCGAAATGCCTTCGGGACACAGCGTCCATTTTGACTTTTTCGATGGCCGCTGGGCTCCTAATATCCTCGCCTCGAACTGAAAAAGTAGTTGTTCGACATATCCAGACACATGGAATAGAATTAACAACATATCGAAAGGAAAAGTCATGAAGGCCACAATCTTTTCACTGTCGATCGCAATTTTACTGACGGGATGTACGACCGCCCGGACCAACGGCCCACCAATCAGGGTTGAGTTCCGCAATGCTCAAAAATTGTCCGCACCACAACTGAAAAAAATGGTCGTTGAAGGGACCGACACTGCGGTCTATGTGGGGCAAAAAGTCTTCCTGACCGAGCGCGACATCAAATCCGCTTCGTTGAAAAGAAAACCCGGAAATATCTCACAACTACAAATAGTCTTTACCAGCGAAGGCAAAAGGAAATTTTCGGAGGCCACGGCAGAATCTGTTGGAAAACCCATCGCAATTATTGTCGACGACACGTTGCTTTCTGCTCCTATCATAGTGGAAAAGATAACGACCCCACAGGCGGTCATCAGCGGTCGTTTCAGCCAGCAAAAAGCGCGAGATATCGCCGATAGTCTCAACGCACAAAAGTAAACGCTGCAGAGGTCAGGCCCACATGCTGGAACGGTTCTCAAATCTGACTTTCCCTTGTCGTGCCTGATTTAAGACCCTAAACTCGCGGCACATAGTTGCTCCTGTCCCGTAAACCTGCCAAAAAAAGCATTTCTAACAACTAAAACCAACCAGGAGAGGAAAATGGCATCTGTAGCCGATCAGCAGGAAGATAACCCGCAAAAGCCAAACGTCGTTTTGATCGTGATGGATGATATGGGATTCTCTGACCCGGGATGTTATGGGGGCGAAGTCGAGACCCCCAATCTCAACGGGTTGGCCGAACAAGGGTTGCGGTTCACCCAGTTCTATAACACCGGACGCTGCTGGCCGTCGCGGTCCTGCATGATGACGGGGTTCTACGCGCAGCAGATATGCATGGATCCCCCCGATGGAAAAACGCACTATCGCCCTTCCTGGCAACGACTGTTGCCGCACTATCTTCGCCAGGTCGGGTATCGAAGCTACCACTCCGGCAAATGGCACATAAGCAACGTGCAAAAACCCGAAGAGTTCGGGGAATTCGATATAAGCTGGGGAACACAGATCGAACAAGGGAAACACTTCTTCGGGGAAGAGGGCGAAAAGAAATTTTCCTCAACCGCCATCACCGATCATGCCCTTGAGTGCCTCCGTGACCACGAAACCAACCATCGCGGCTCGCCCTTCTTCCAGTACGTATGCTACACCGCACCCCACTTCCCCGTTCAGGCCGAACCGGAAGATATCGATAAATACCGGCGGCGTTACGACGAGGGTTGGGACATCATGCGCGAACGCCGCTGGCAACGTCTTCGTGAAATGGGCATCGTGAATTGTCCGCTGTCGGAACGGGAGCCGGACTTAAAAGCACCCTGGTACAAAGAGGAATACGGAGAACGTTACGGTCCGGGCGAAATCGAGTATGCCGTCCCATGGGATTCATTGACAGATGAACAAAAAGAGTTCCAGGCCACCAAAATGGCCATCCATGCCGGGATGGTCGATCGCACCGACCGCGAGATCGGACGTTTACTCGATCAGCTCCGAGAAATGAACGTTTACGATGACACACTTGTTCTGTTTTTGTCCGACAACGGGGCGAGTGCAGAGATTATGATCCGAGCCGGCGGACACGATCCCATGGCTCCGCCGGGCTCCGAAACAACGCATCTGTGTCTTGGCCCGGGCTGGTCCAACTGCAGCAATTCGCCATTCAGACGACACAAAATCTGGGTTCATGAAGGCGGTGTAGCCACTCCGATGATTGCCTCCTGGCCCAACGGTATCGCCGCCCGGGGCGAGCTCCGTCACGACATGGGCCATTGCATCGATTTCCTGCCCACAATCCTCGAACTTGCCGGCATACGCCCTGGCGACATCCCGTTCCCGGCGGATGCCCCGCCACTCCCCGGTAGAAGTCTGGCGCCCACTTTCGGTGAAGACGATAGCATCGAGCACTCGCATATCTTTTTCCACCATTCAGGGAACCGTGCTCTCCGGATCGGCAATTGGAAAATCGTCAGCGCATCGGATTCGGGCCCCGTGGGCTCGATGGACGACGATTGGGCTCTTTATGACCTGTCGACCGACCGCAGTGAGATGAATGACCTTTCCAAAGAGAAGCCCGATCGGTGCCGCGAAATGCAGGGATTCTGGCGGGAATGCGAAGAAACTTATCGTCAGGATGCAGGGAAACTCCCGGGCTAAACTGAATCTTACTTCAATCTCTCATTCATTTCCTTCACCGTCCGAAGCGCATCCGAGGGATTGCTGGCGCCGATGATAAGGTGACTGGGGGCCCCTCTGCCGCCGGGCTGGCCGTTGGCGCGGGTCCTTACCGGAAGTGACATCATTACAATGGCATGCCCAAGACCCGGGAAATCTTTATTGACCTCCAGCGGTAACCAGTGCACCCAGTCTTTGCAGTCGGCGAACTTCCACATTAAACCGTTGGACTGATCATTGCCCACAAGTATATCGGCCTCCACCGGGTTTTTACCGTAGCGGGTCCAACCAAAACCTGACATATATGTGTAATTCGTCGTCGCGCGAGGACCTGCTGTCGTCGTTTTGGCCTCAATATTGTATTTTTCCCTCAACCACGTGGCCAATTCCTCGCCGACCGGCCGGTAACGCCGATCCCCGCACCCGATGAGTAGTTCCTTGCCCCGCCGTTTCTCCAAAAACTCGCCGATTTCAGCCGGCGCAAGAATCTCAGTCGCGCGAAGTTTCTCACCCTTTTCGTAGGCTTGACTCTTTTCAAAGATCGCATCCGGAGTCTCGCCGTCAGGTTCGGTCCGTCCAAACAAACGGACTTTTCCCTGCGGCGCAATGGCATATCCTGCCGCGCGAGAAACCGGCAGCCAGGTTTCAAAACGAAGGTACCGCCCGTCCATATGAGCCGGCTTAGCCTCCCGAGCTGTATATCCTCTATCAACAAGCTGCATCTTGATCCTACCCTTCTTAATTTCGGCCGGAACAGGAACTCTGAGGCGCGCGTCAAAAACGACAGGCGTTTCTTCCCATCTATCCTCCGCCAGCACCGCCATCATGACACGTCCCCCGGCCAGTGTGCTGACGAAATATCCGCGTTCCCATAAATAGTTAGCCTGAGTATTGGTGAAAGTCACGTAAAAGTTGTCAATCCCCTCTCTCTTACGAGGGATGGCGTAGATCGCCCGAACCGGTCGATCAGTTTCGAACATGTACTCCCGATATTCGGGATTGTTGCGGAAGATGTGGAACCAGTCGGGATCATCCCCGCGCTGGGAACGCAGCATGCGACCGTATGCCGGCACCAGTTCTCGCTTTACGCCCCGTTTTTCGAGCTCTTTTGCCAGCCAATGTTCGTATCGTTTAGTTTCAGGATTGTAATCGAGCTGGCGATGATGGGTCAATCCGAGCCCCATTTCGTAAGGTGCAGCCTGCCAGTACTCAAACCCCACGGGGTATCCACTGAGCATAGCCTCACCTTCACCAAACTTGTGCTCCACAATGGCTACCTGCTCGTGACGCGAAGCGTAAAATGCCCGGGCCTTGCCATCCGTTGGCTCAAGCACCGCGTAAGTGCTCGCCTCGAACTTGTAATCGTGCGGGGGGATCGAAACATACGAACCTTCCGGGTGTGTCGTCACCAGTCTGTCGGGTCGGATGGGCGCTGGAACCCGGAACCCGGCGAATTCCGCCCCAAAAACATCCGCCAGAGGCAGTCCTTTGCGTCTAACCCCAAATTCATCGTATAGACCGGGCGCCCCAAATCCCAGAAGAATACCGCCCCCTCGAACCCACTGCCGGATCGTTTTGCTAACCCCATCTGGCAACGTATGAGTCGACGGTAGAATCAAAATTCTGTAATTCTTAAGATTTTCCGCGAGGCCGTTCTCAGCAATGTAATCGAACTGAAAATAGGATCTGGCGAGAAGATGGCCCCATGCCATTGCGCTTTTGAACCAACGACTGTTCTTGTCGCGCCGTAGACTGCTCTGGCTCCACAGTACAGCAATCGGCGCGTCTGCCGGACGGGTGTTGAGAATCAGCGCAGAAAGTTCCTGACAGCG
>JAGXLK010000062.1 GCA_018334735.1 Planctomycetota bacterium
CAGTACTGTTGCAGATACAAATTCATTGATTTTGTATCATCGTGATTCGGTTCGGCCAGATAACGCCAATCCCGGTACAAAAAGGCAATATCTTCCTCGTCTGCACACGCTTCACCGATTTCTCTCACCATGTTATGTTTTTGATGTTCACTCGCCAGTAATGTCGTCGTAAACGCATCAAATCCTTCTCCTGCGGCCATGCGAGCCGTTTTTATCAGCCGCATCCGGTAACAGCCGCGACATCGGTTTCCCCCTTCCCAATCAACCTCTTCCAGGAAAGAGCGCAGTCCGTAATCTTCTTCAAACTCGACTTCGACCGGCAACCGATCCTGTAGAACTTTAACAGCTTTCAGACGACGTCGGAACTCGATCAGTGGGTGGATGTTCGGGTTGTAAAAATAGGCTTTTACCTCGTGGGCATCCTCTGTCAGGACCCGCCACGGTCCAATTGTGCAGGGTCCACAACAAATGTGAAGCAGAATGCGCACAGCTTATCTCCTGACAAAAAATGCGGATTGCTTTTCAGTATAAGGCATTATCAGACGGGGAAACGAGTGGAACACACGCTCAATCAGGCTGAATCCCCTGGAACTTCTCCGTGCCTCCCTATCGAAGAAGTCTTAAGCGATCAATACTGCTTTCCTCAACACGTGATCTTAATGTCCCTTTCCCGGGATTCACCAGAGATTTTCCTGCGGGCCAGTATCAGGTGCTTCGCCGGGGTCCAGATCGAGGTACTCGTATCCGCGTGGCGTCAGTAAACGTCCACGGGAAGTCTTCTCGAGCAGGCCCAACCGAATGAGAAACGGTTCGTAAACGTCCTGGATGGTTTCTTCCTGTTCCCCCACAACCACGGCGATGGTTTTTAGTCCGATGGGCTTCCCGGCATTCTGCGCGATGGCCAGCAGTATCCGCCGGTCCATTTCACAGAGTCCACTCTGATCAATACCAAGCCTTTCCAAACCCTCGCGCGCAACGTCTTTCGTAATCTTCTCTTTGCCCTGAGCATGCGCAACGTCACGCACGCGCCGCAGAAATCGGTTGGCGACCCGTGGGGTTCCTCGTGCGCATGAGGCCAGCAGAGTTGCTCCTGATTCGCTGATTTCAAGCTTTAATTTTTCAGCGCTCTTCAAGATAATATTTTTCAATTCTTCTTCTGGATAGTAATCAAGCCGTTCGGAGATCTGGAACCGTGATCGGAGCGGAGGTGAGAGCAGGCCCTCCCGTGTGGTCGCCCCGATAAGTGTAAAAGGTTTCAGTGGAAGTGAAATTGAGCGGCTGTGGGGCCCCGGGTCGATCACAATGGATATTTTGTAATCTTCCATCGCCGTATAGAGATATTCTTCAACACGCGCATCCATGCGGTGAACTTCATCGATAAACAGCGCATCCGCTTTTTGAAGATTCGTCAGTATTCCGACCAGATCCCGGGGTTTGCTGAGCGCAGGTCCGCTCGTGGCA
This sequence comes from Planctomycetota bacterium, assembly GCA_018334735.1. The sequence continues at coordinate 1,462 of JAGXLK010000062.1, forward strand.
CGAATAGAAACGCCCATTTCATTGGCGAGGATATAAGCGAGAGTGGTCTTCCCCAACCCCGGCGGACCGCTCAGAAGAACGTGATCAAGGCTTTCTTCTCGTGTTCTGGCCCCTTCGATCCACGTCTTGAGATTTTCAACAACTCCTCCCTGTCCGACGAATTCCTTGAAGCTCCCCGGCCACAGGGATGGCTCCACAACGCGGTCTTCTTCCTGTGGATAGCCCGAGTATATTGCGTCTTCGTCCATACTCATCGGGTAGGGCACAATCTCAATTAGGGTTTATTCGGCCAACACCTCACGCATCAGCTCTTCTTCTCCGGCATCAGGCCCGAGTTTCTCGAGAGCATTTTCGACTATTTTGCGCGCGTTTTTTTCGCTTTCGCCCAGAGATATAAGGGCCTTCACAACATCCCCCGCTACGGGATTTGCGAGCAGTTGTTCCTGATCTTCGACCTCGGCCAATTCGCCTTTAAGTTCGAGCACGAGCCTCTGGGCCGTCTTCTTGCCCACCCCTTTCACCATGGAAGCAATCTGTTTAACATCACCGGCGCCGATCAGAGATTTGAACTCTTCCACGGAGCAACTGCTGAGTACTTTGAGCGCTACTGAAGGTCCGATCCGCGTCACGTCGAGGAGGCGAACAAAAATCTGTCGTTCGGCTTCTGTGGCAAATCCGAACAGCTTCAATTGGTCTTCCCGCACGTACAGAAACGTAAAAAGCTGCACATTTTCGCCCGTCGCAGGCAAACCCGAAAAAGTCGAGATAGGCACATTTACGAGGAACCCAACTCCACCGACTTTAAGGGTAGCCTCGGTCGGGCTTTTCGAAGTAAGTGTCCCTTCCAGCGTATCAATCATACCGAACTATTCTTCACTCAAGGAAAGCCCGAGTTCGCTGAGTTTTGTTTTGATCTCTCCCACGCTGGTTCGACCAAAATTTGGAGTTTCAAGCAGCTCTTCTTCCGTATGCTCCACCAGATCACCAACAGTCTCGATATTGAGCTTTTCCATACATTTGCGGCAACGAGTTGAAAGGCTTAAGAACTCCACCGGAGTATCCATTTTTTCCATCATTTCTTCCGTCTGCGTATCAGCGCTGCCGGAATCTGCCTCTTCTGCATCGACCGTTTCTTCCCCGAGCGAAAGTCCGTGCCGCGACAACATATCTTTGATTTCCTGGAGACTTGTCTCGCCAAAATTCTTGAACTCCATCAATTCTTGTTCGGTTTTCCCTGCGAGGTCTTCAAGAGTCTCCGCTCCCAGTTTCTCCAGGACGTGCCGGCTTCTCGCACTTAATTCGATATTCGAAACGGGGAGTTGCAGCAGATTTTCGTGCTTGCGCATACGGCGGCGCCGTTCTTCGTCGATGAACATATTCATGGAAGCCTCGGCATCCTTCAGGTACATACGCACTCGTTCATGGGAAGGATCCATCGCAAGAACGCGCTTATAGCAATCGACCGCTTTGTCGAATTCCTGCCTGTCCTCACGAAGCACACCCAGATTGACCAGAGCGGCCACGAAAGTTGGTTTGAGGGAGGCGCACTTCTTATAAAGATCTATGGCTCTTTCGTCATCTCCGTTGAGGTCACAGTTAAGTGCGAGCCGAAACAAACTCTGGCGATGTTCTGGATCCCGCTCTATTGCTTCTTCATACCGTTCCATGGCCTCCCCATAATTCCCCTCTGTCTCCAGCGTTCGAGCAATACCATAAAGCCAGTCGGGGGCATCGTCGTGCGTCTCGCTGTACTTCTCACATAACTCTCGTGCCTTTTCGCTGTCGCGCTGATGACAATAAATATCCGTCAAAATCATATCCGTGACAAGATCATCATCGCCCTGTCTGCCCTTCTCCAGGAATTCGATGGCTTCCTCCATTCGGCCCAAAAGACGGGCCACGCGCCCCAGAAAATGCGAGGCTGTTTTCCGAGTCTTTATCTCCTGTAGGTGATCGTAGGCTTTTTCGTTCTCACCAAGAGCATGAAAAATAATCCCGAGTTTCTCGTGAATGTCTCGTGCCTCGTCATCTGAAGCATGCTCAAGCTCGGCAAGCAAACTTCTGGCCGCATCGTGAGTGGCATCAACCGTTTTAAAGGACTCGTAGATGCGCTCAAGCAACTCATCGTAGTTTTCACGATTTATCGGTTGTTCCAAAAAATCTTCAGGCTGCATTTTTTCAGTGGTTTCAGGCATGTTCCCGGCCGGAAAAAGTGATGGAAAACACCAGGGCGAAAGTCGAGAGTATAATAAAGCGATTCTGTCCGAATCTGTTAGTTCACATTCAAAAAATAAACCAGCTGAAACGCCCGCTTTACCCCTTACCTGGCGGGCAATTGGGACGATTCCGCCTTTTTACAGATCCAGCAAACAGGGAAATTGTCTCGTGAACATCGCTCGGGCATACTCCCTCTTGTAGTTTTTGGAAGTTAGCAGAAAGTTTGACGGCTGTCAAGCTATTTGCTATCTTAGGCTCGTTTGATGTGGTCTTTATTCCGGCCGGTCAGGCGGACAAAAGGTAACCGGCTTAAGGGGTTGTAATGAAAAGAGTTAGAATCACAGAAGAAATAGACGTCGGTGAGGGGTTTCCCCTGCTGATCATTGCCGGACCATGCGCGATCGAATCAAGCGAGCTCTGTCTCCAAATTGCAACGAAAATGCGGGAGATTTGTGGCGAACTGCACCTGCCTTATGTGTTCAAATCGTCTTTTGACAAAGCCAACCGCACCAGCGCCAGCTCCTTTCGTGGACCCGGTATTGAAGAAGGATTGCGGGTCCTTGAAGATGTCCAAACACAGCTCGATATACCGGTTCTCACCGATATTCATTCTCCCCCGCAGGCAGAAATAGCCGCCGAAGTGGTCGATTTGCTGCAGATACCGGCTTTCCTCTCCCGTCAGACGGATCTCTTGTTTGCCGCGGCCGAAACAGGTCTCCCTATCAACGTGAAAAAAGGACAGTTCCTGGCTCCCGAAGATATGCAGCATGTGGTCAAAAAAATCACCGGACGGGGAAACTCCAAAGTGCTTCTGTGCGAACGAGGAACCTGTTTTGGATACCACAATCTCGTGGTGGATTTCCGCGGTATCCCAAGAATGCAGGAAATCGGGCAACCCGTCATATTTGACGCCACTCACTCAACTCAAAGACCTGGCGGAGAAGGGGATAAAAGTGGTGGAAACCGTCAAATGGCTCCCGTGCTGGCCGCTGCTGCGGTCGCTGCCGGGGTGGACGGACTCTTCATTGAAACTCATCCCGACCCCGAAAAAGCTCTCTCCGACGCTTCCACTATGCTTCCGCTTGAATCAATGCCAGAGCTGCTGAGAAGAGCCCAAAAAATCGCCGAGGTGACGACAAACGCCTGATATATCCGAAGCGGCATGGCCGCCTTCGGAAACCCTGCTGAAGCTTTCGCCATCCCCGGAAAAGAAAGCTTCAAAGATTCTTGAAAGGCATCATGATGGATCGAATCGGGATCTTTGGCGGATCTTTCAACCCTGTCCACGTGGGCCACTTGTTGCTGGCCGAACATGCGCGACAAGAAGCCGATCTGAATTCGGTTTTGTTCATCCCTGCTTGCCAGCCTCCCCATAAACGTACTGATCGCCTATTGCCAGTCCACCACAGATTGCAAATGTTGAAACTCGCGATAGCAGAAAATCCTTCTTTTGAAATCTCCACCCTTGAACTCGACCGCGAAGGGCCTTCCTACACACTCATCACTGTGCGGGAACTTAAAGCACATTACCCGGATAAAAAGCCGGTCCTCATTCTGGGCAGTGATAGCATTCTGGATCTTCCCAATTGGTGGCACGCGAAAGAACTGGTTCAAGAAATTGAACTCCTTGGTATGAATCGTCCCGGACACACACTTGAGAACACAGAACACCTGGCTGATCGCTTTGGCAAGGAAATAACCCGACAGCTTCGCGGTTGTATCATTGAGGCCCCGCTCATCCAGATCTCTGCCACTGAAATCCGACACAGGATACAGCAAAATAAGTCAGTTCGATACATGGTTCCCGAACAAGTCCGGACCTATATAGAACAATATCAGCTCTACGCGGAAACCTGAACGTTAAATCGGTTGTCAGATTACATCCGTTCCCTATAATATAAGTCCCTTGAAGTTGTGATTATGGTTACGGAGATGCAATTATGGACGAGACCACTTGTCAGGACTCAGCTTTGAGCGCAACGGATGCGGCCATGGCAAGCGCCATCGATTCCGAAAGACAGCGGCAGCACGAACAGATTGAACTGATCGCCTCCGAGAACTACTGCAGTAAAGCCGTTCGTGAAGCGATGGGGTCAGTTCTAACAGATAAATACGCGGAGGGTTATCCGGGGGCGCGCTGGTACGGGGGATGCGAGTGGATGGACAAAGTCGAAAAACTCGCCATCGAAAGGGCGAAAAAACTCTTCGGCGCCGAGCACGCCAACGTCCAACCACATTCGGGAAGTCAGGCAAATATGGCCGTCTACATGGCCGCCGTCCGTCCGGGAACAAAAATACTTGGTATGTCGCTCGCGCACGGAGGACACCTTACCCACGGCCATAAAAACAACTTCAGCGGAGAACTCTATCAGTTTGTAAGCTACGGGGTCGATCGAAAAACCGGCATGATCGACTACGATGAAGTGCGACGAATCGCTGAAGAGAATAATCCCGGGCTCATCATCGCCGGAGCAAGCGCTTACAGCCGTGCCATAGATTACGAACAGTTCCGCGATATCGCCGACAAAGTCGGTGCTTTCCTCATGGTCGATATGGCACATATCGCCGGCCTGATCGCGGCAGATCTCCACCCCGATCCGGTCCCCCACGCCGATTTTGTCAGTTCCACAACACACAAAACGCTGCGCGGACCCCGGAGCGGGTTCATCCTGTGCAAAGAAGAACACGCTCGCCAGGTCGACGCCTCGGTATTCCCGGGAATCCAGGGCGGACCCCTCATGCACGTCGTCGCCGCGAAAGGGGTCGGCTTTCTCGAAGCGATGAAACCCGAATTCAAAGAATACCAACAACAGTGTTTGCTCAACTCGCGCGCGATGGCTGAACACTTCATCGAACGGGGCGTCCCGCTTGTGAGCGGGGGAACTGATAACCATCTGATGCTCCTTGACCTGAGCAACCGGAATATCACAGGCAAAGAAGTCACGGATACCCTCGCAATCGCCAATATCATAGTCAATAAAAATGCTATCCCCTTCGATCCGCGAAACCCGGCCGAAGCAAGCGGTATCAGAATCGGAACACCCGCCATCACGACGCGCGGGATGAAAGAAGATGAAGTCTGTCAGATAGCAGACTGGATCGTTGATATTCTTACCGCAAGCGATCCGGAAGCGACTGCCCGGAAAGTGCGTGGGAAAACCCAAGAACTTTCTGCCGCTTTCCCCATTCACGGTTTTTGAAATACCCTTTCGTCAGCTCAGCCGTCGGGCAGCCCGATAATCCACCTTTAGCCAGTGCCTCTCTCATATGATGGCAGAACTGTCCCCCGAAAGGTGAAAATATATGAATCAAAAACTGAATGTTGCATGTTTCGGAAACAATGGACACCAGATCCTCGGGAAACTTAAAGGCCATCTCAAAGCCAGACTGGCTGCTGTCGGCAAAATCTCACCCCAACAAGTCGAGAAAAACCTTGGTTCTGAAGCCGCGTCAACAGTAAAGTTCATCGACGATCTGGATTCGATTATCAACGACGAAGAGATCGACCTGATCTCCCTGTGCTCACCTCGGCGTGACCAGCAATGCGACCACGCAATCGAATGTTTGCTCGGTGGGAAACACGTGCTGGCCGAGAAACCGGCCGCTTTCACGATCTCCCAGCTCGACAAACTGCGCGCCGTAGCCGCAGAAAGCTCCACGCATTTCCGACAAATGGGATCCTGCGGAGAAGAGAAGATTCTCGTCGCCATCCGCGAACTCGTCGACTCCGGCGAGCTGGGGGAAATTGTTCACGTCTTCGCACAAAAGAGTTATCCCTACCACGATGGTCGACCGCAAGATCGCGGAATTGATGGTGGATTGATCCGTCAGGCCGGGATCCACGGCGTCCGGTTCATCCAGTGGGCGACGGGGCTGCGTGCAACCCGGACCTCAGGAATTGATACAACAACCGGCAACCCAAAAAAGGGCCGCCTGCAGATGGCTTCTTCCGTCTCGCTCGAACTTGAAAACGGGGCCGTCGCCTCACTCCTGTGTAATTACCTCAACCCCAACGGCATCGGCTATTGGGGTAACGACCAGCTGCGCGTATTCGGCACAAAAGGAATGGTGGAAGCAGTCGACGGATTCAACCGCTGTCGCATGATCCTGGGGGAACATGATCCTCAACCCATACCGAACATCACGGATGAATTCCCGGATTTTTTCGACACCTATGTCGACTTCATCACCAGGGGGACTCCCATGCCCTATTCTCCGGACGATGACCTGTATGCCCTCCAAACCGTGATCCGGAGCCAGGAAGCCGTCGATTCGGAAACCATCCTGGATATTTGAAGACACACCAAATTTATTTCCCGGCCCCACCCCTTAAAGAATGCCACTCAGATCAGCAACATAGACCCGCCGTGTACCATCGGCAAAACCGTTGAACGCAATCCGGCGATAATCCCGATCCCAGGCAGGATGCGGATCGACACGCAAAGCAGACTCTCCGCCCTGGTGTGAGGTCTCCGTACGAATTCGGATCAAATGTGTCTCCTCGCGTTTTCGCCGATCAATCCAGCGGATTGGAATCGTGCCATCGCCATACGCGACAGGCTCAGTGATGTATGAGTCGGTAAGAATATGGCGTCCGTCAGGATGAACCGTTGGATGACCGCTGCCCGGAGGATCGTCAAAAAGCTTCCTCACAAAAGACCCATCACACGCCGCCTCGCAGAATTTCATCCCGTCTCCGTCCATATTTAGATTGAACGAAATCTTCTGCCCATCCGGGAAGAAATTGCTGTGATGTCCCCCTTTCTCCCAGTACTGCGCTGGAACGGCATCATGGATATCCGTGCCATCGGGGCTAAGAGTCAGCACCTCGAAATGTGTCGGCCACATGGCAAATTCCTCATGCGGGGGCGTATGCCGCAACGAAAACATCAGCCGCTGCCCGTCCGGGGTGAATTTACTGTGAAAACCATAAGTTTCGCCTCGCTCATATTCATCCATATCGATACGATCCGAACATGCTTCTATTGCCTCTCTGATCGAAATCACCATGTGCATCTCGCCGCTCTCGGTATCGGTCAGATACAACCCATCATCTTCCTTCAATCCCTGATTCCGCGCCACCAGTTCGTCCGGAATCATCACACCATATCCCGTTTGAGTCCTCCGCATGGTCGTCATATTGGCCGAAACGAGCCATTTCCCATCAGGAGAGGCCTGATAAACGCATCCCTCCAGACGCTCCCGTTCCCCGCTGACCAGATCGAATTTGACCGCAAATGGTTCCCACGTCTCCAGGTCTACGTCATTGTAAAACAGGGTCGAATCGTCGCCGCCCCAGTTCAAA
>JAGXLK010000779.1 GCA_018334735.1 Planctomycetota bacterium
TGTCTGGTCTCAATCATTCTGTAAGCTTGCAACCCCGCTTCTCGACCGCGTATCCTGCAGACTCGAGTTCAGCTGAGCCCGCCCCGGCGGGCGAAACTGGACTTGAGGCGGACAGATGCCGGAAAATGACAGGTAGCTGTCGGTCCGCATCGCCGAGGCGGACCTGCCGTTCGTTGTTGGTCTTTGTGCTGCGGGGTTCGCAGGTTTCTGCACCGCGTTCTGAACTCCAGCCTCCGGCTGAAGTCCAGTCCGCTCGCGGGTTCGGACCTGCTTACAAATCCGCCGGGCTTGTCCCGGCGTGCTTAAGGATTCAACCTACAATTGGGGGGTGAAAATCCTTTTTAAGCCCTCTGAGAGGCCCTTTGAAATCCGTAAACGCTGTTTGAGCAATAAGATGCCATGGTACGTCCCCAATTACAATCCAAACACATGTAGAACAGTAGCTAAGCCCCTTTGATGGGGGCGTATCCCGTTTGTTGACGAGCACTTGCTATGGCACGTCCCCTCCTCCCTTCAAAGCCGGTTGTCCCCGCACTTTCCCCTCATGTGCCCGATCCTCTGAATTCCAGCCATAACTTACTGCCACCTGTCAGCCACAATAAGTGTTCTTCAGAGCTACCTTTCGAGAGTTATTTCGAGATTTGCGGTTTCGTCAATTTATAGTTTTCAGGTGGCCGAAAACTCTCCTCAGATAGATCAACTGCTTCGATTTTTTTCACAGTGGTTTTGCTGGCGATTTCGTTATCTTCAGTATAATGGACAGTACATATCGGCATACCCCCGGCTTCTTCACCTAAACCAGACTGTGTGATCGGCATTTGTATATAGTTCTGACGCAGGCTATTACTCAATATACTACGCAATGAATGAGCAAACTCGGCCATTTCTACATAGGCCGATTTCAACTCTTCTGTGTATTGTACACTGTCCCACTCAGCAATCCACATATCCGCTATTTTTGCAGAACCCTTCCAAACTTCCACTTTTTTGCAGGAATAGTCGTTGATCGTTTTTGTTTGCTCTGTTCTCTTAAGCTTCAAGTCCTCTTTTTCACCCTCAGGCGGAAGCTCAAAGTTTTTCATCTTTTGCTGCATCATACGCTTTACCATCTCCCTTTGTTCTTCGGGCATGTCGTCAAGTGTTTTTCTTATTTTGTCCAGCTGAGCGCTGATTTTTTTGATCGCTTCTTCGCTAATCTCAGTGGCAGTTTCTTTTTCGTCCTCGACAAACCATATTGTTTTTTCATCACCTCGGAAAATGAAATATCCGGAATTATCTTCAGTAACTCCCTTTACGTTTTTTCCGGATATATAGAGTGTTGATGACTCAACTTCCTTTGTTTCTTCGCCTTTATGCTTTTCCGATTGGATATGGACAGCAACATCCTGGGCACTGATTGACCCGACCATAAGGCTGAGGATTCCGAATAATGCGATAATCTTTTTCCAGTTATACATCTCCATTCCTCCTGCTTTGTGTAGAAATTCATCGAATTGATGGGCCGATTTTTTTTCTCATCATTACTCAGGCCTCCGCGGGCTGTCAGCCCGCTCCAGGCCGGGCTGGTATATGGGGGGCCTTTGGCCCTCGAAAGGACGAACGGTCCCAGGTGACAAACGCCCTTTACTCGAGTTTCACCGACCAGTAGGCGTCGTCCAGGAAATGTTTCCACGAATAATACTTTTTCCGCCGCAATTTGAGTTTGATCTGTGGGTTGCGTTTGGGGCGGACGGGTTCCCGGATCAAATGCATTCTGGCCTGAGCGGGCGTGCGACCGCCTTTGCGTTTATTGCACTCCGTACAGGCACATACGACATTTTCCCACGTTGTTTTGCCGCCCATCGATGTCGGAACCACGTGGTCGAGGCTCAATTCCGAGGTTGGGAACTTTTTCCCGCAGTACTGGCAACGGTTTTCGTCCCGTGCGAATAGATTTCGGCGGTTCAACGCCACAGTCCGCTGTGGATACCGGTCGTAGAACAACAGCCGGATCACCCGCGGCACTTCGATCTCATAAGTTACTGTTGAAACCCATTCCGCTTCGTCGTCTGCCAGCCCGTGTTTTCTTTTGAATTCGCTGACTTCTTGCCAGCTTTCGAATCCATGAAACTCAAATCGTCCCTCCGAGACGTCAACGACCTCTGCGGCGGCTTTGCAAAGCAAACAGAATGCCCGCCGGGCGGTTGTAATATCGACCGCCACCAGTGATGAGTTCAAAACCAGCACACTGGAATCAAGCGCGGGCGCAGACATAACGTTTACCTCTCAAAGTTCATTCTACAAGTAAGATAACGCATGAATCTCTCGGACTCAAGTCGTTTACAGTTACCTCTATGTTAAGTTTTGGTGATTTTTCCCGCCCCGGTAAACGTCTTAAATTTCCACGACATCACCGCTCTCGATTGAGCTGATTTCTGCTTCGGCAAGGGCAATAGAATAAGCGGCCGATTCGGGCGTGCAGACGGCCGGGACTTCGTTATTTTCAAGACACTCGACGAAATATTCGATCTCTTCGTGATATCCATCCGTTTGTTTGGTATCGG
>JAGXLK010000063.1 GCA_018334735.1 Planctomycetota bacterium
AACGTGGGATTGGCAAATGCCACCGGCCCGAGCTGATCGGCGACCCAGCGGATGTGATCTTCGGCTCCAATAACCGCACCACATGTCTCACAAAGCACAAGGTCTTTTTCAACATCTTCGTGCAACTCGCTCCGATCGGTGGTTGCCAGGTCGTATTCGGCGGTCTGCGTAACACCTTCTTCGGTGAGACAGTTGGCATGACACTGTCCGCAGAAGATGCATCGGTCGAGGCGAATGGTGATAAGCCGCGTCCGGGATTCAGGATCATCCTCCATCGCACAGGCACCCGTGGGACAGACATTCGTGCATGCGCCACATCCGACGCACTTCTCCTCATCAAAACGCGGGCATCCCCGGAACGCTTCGGGCAGCAGTGTCGGTTTGGCCGGGAAACTGGCCGTGTAAGGACCCTTGATAAGGGCGGTTATGGCTTCCTTCAGCTCACGCAGTTTGGGAGCACGCATCATTCAGCCTCTTGGTTTTGGGACCGAGATTCATCGTATTGATCGACGACAGTTGGTTCCTGCATTTTTATGCCGGCTTCATAAGCCCCGCGCGCAATCGCATGGGCCGCCGTGGGGGATGTCACCAGAACAAAAGCCATGCAAAGCAGGGCTTTCGCACCGATGCTGCCGAAACCGAAATAGATGTAGGTCCCGATCAGAATCATGCACGTTCCAAGCGTCACGGTTTTTGTGGCGGCCTGCAGCCGCGTGTATAGATCGGGGAGTCGGACCAGACCGATACAACCGAACAGATCGAAGAGCAACCCCACGGCGATAATGGCCAGTCCTATGTATTCATTCATCGAAGCCTCTCCCCTCCAGATGTTTCGCCAGCGCAATCGTCCCGATGAAACTCAACAGTGCCCATGCGAGGGCCACACTGATGTAGAAACCTTGGCCCGTCAGGACGCTCAAAAGCGCACAGAAGCCCACGAGGATGACACCGAGGATGTCGATCGCCACCGTGCGATCGGGCGCCGTGGGACCACGCCCTATCCTGTACAGACAGAGGTAGCTTGCGACCACCAGGACTGCTAAACCGATGTATATGATCTCTTCCATGATAGTCCAGCCTGTTTTCTCGCGTGCCGAAGCAGGATTTCTACTCCATAATTTTTTTCAAGAAACCATCAAACCGTTCACAAATTTCGGCGTTCGTTTCGCCTTCGTCCGTCGATTTGACCTCAATCCAGTGGACGTAAAGAATGCCGTCATCTTTGACTTCAACCGTCAGCGTTCCCGGGGTCAGCGTGATGCAGTTCGCCAGCGCCGTCAGGGCCGCTTTGCTCTGAAGCCGCGTTTTCACCTTCACTATCCCTGGTTTAATGGGCATCTCCGGGTGCAAAACAAGGTACGCAACCTGCAGGTTGGCTTTCGCGCAATAGTATGCGAAAACCGGAATGTAGCACAGCAACCAGAACCACCGGACGGGATTGAAGAGCTGGAGCGATTTATCGCCCAGACCTTCCCCGCAGATAAGAGTGACGAGCAGCGCAGCCCCGAGCCCGACGACCAGGATCTGCATATCCCAACCGCCGGCCGCTTGGCCGTAGGGCCAGGCCAGCAGGCACCACACGAGAAATGCAAAAACAAATGTGGCTAATCTTCGTCCCATGGTTCGGTCTCCGCTGTTTGAATTCTGTTCGTGTCTTTTTCCGCCCGCGTCTCTTTCCCCAGCACGCTTTGCACATAGTCTTTTCGGCCGGCAAGTGCTTTCTGCGCGGGATCAAGCACCGCCGCCCTTGCGCTCGGAATCGCGAGCAGACTCATCCCCAGGCATAAAAGCGATAGAAGAACCATGGCGGCACACATCAGGAACGGAACTTCTCTCACTTTTTGCCATTTTTCACGCAGATTACCGAAAAATGCGTATTTCTGGACCTTCGTAAAAGAGGCCAGGGTCAGGATGCTGACGACGACTGCCCAGAATGCATAGCCGTAACGATGGGCATGCACGCAGGCGTAAATAATCATCAACTTGCTCACAAATCCGTTGAAAGGAGGCACACCGGCGATCGAAAGCGAAGCGACCAGGGAAGCTCCCCCGGTAACCGGCATCCGTTCTCGAAGTCCGCCCAGTTCTTTAAGCTGGCGGGTGCCCGTGCGGTATTCCACGGAACCCGCAGTGAAGAACAGAAGCGATTTGAAAACGGCATGGTTGATCAGATGGAACAGTCCCGCCACGATCGCCAGGGCCGCAACGGTTTCCTGGTGCTGTTTCGCCAGGAGGTAGCCTCCCACGCCGACTCCCAGGATCACGTATCCAATCTGAGAGATGCTGTGATAGGCGAGCAATCTTTTGAAATCCCACTGGGCCAGGGCCAGCGCAACACCCACGACCATCGACAGAGTCCCGAGCAACATCAGGGCCTGGGCCGCTTCTGGCGTTATGCCGAAGACGCTGAACATCACTCTGATAAGGGCGTAAACGCCGATCGCTTTAATCAGCACACCGGAAAGCATCGCGGAAATGGGCGCCGGCGCCGAGGGATGTGCATCGGGCAACCACGCGTGGAATGGCACCAGGGCTGATTTCAGCCCGAGCCCCACCAGCAAAAGGCAGAAAGCAAAAACACGCGGGATGGCACCGGGATCGGTCCCTTCCATTTGCTGACTCAGATGGGCCATGTTGACCGTGCCGTAGAGGCAGTACAGAACGGCGACGCCGAGCAAGATGAATGCCGAAGCAACGGCTCCGAGGACGGCGTATTTAAAAGCCGCCTCAAGTTCTTCCTCCTGACATCCAAATCCCACAAGGGCATAAGAAGAAACGGCGGCGATTTCCACGAAAACATAGAGGTTGAACATATCTCCCGAGAGGATGGCCCCATTCATACCTGCCAGCATAAGCATAAATAACGCATAATACCGGGGACGACCGGTATAGCGGTCCATGTAGTAGACGCTGAAAAGCGTGGCGGCAAAACTTATCACCGAAACGATTGCCAGCATCAGCCAGCTCAGCCCGTCAAGCACAAGGTTTATCCCCAGCGGCGGAGGCCAGCCACCCAGTTTGTACACTGCGGTTCGCCCCAGAAGCGCCATTGCCAGGCACACGAGACTGACAGCCGCCGCGTTCGCCAGCAAATCGGAAATACGGGGTTTACTTTTCGGCATCAGAGCCAGCACAAAACCGGCGCCGAGCGGAATACCGACCATCAAAGGTATCAGGTTCATCATTTGCTCCTTTATCCGCGAAGTTTGCGGATTTCGGTCACGTCGTAGGTGCCGTGTCGATGATAAATGCGGAGCGCAAGGGCCACCATCAGGGCCAGAACGCCGAGTCCGATCACAATCGCCGTCAAAACCATTACCTGCGGGAACGGATCGACTGTTCCCGAAGCCCACCGGGCCGCCGGTATTTCCGAAGAGGTCAGGATTGGGGCCTGCCCGCCGATCCGGAAACCCACGAGCACGAGGAACAGATTGACCGCGTATTCTATGATCGCAACGCTTACGATAATTTTGATGAGATTCTTCTGCGTGAGGGCGCCAAATAAACCCACCAGCAACAGAACCAGACAGAGAATGTAAACCACGTTTCAAACCTCCTGTTGTGTGCGAATATTTTCGCTCGTGCCCCCGGCCTTCACCCGCAGAACCGAGAGAACCACCATTACCAGGAAGAGCGAAGCACAAACTTTGAGGGCGATTGCTATGTTGGCCAGAGGAATCGTTCCCGCGCTGAACAACCGAAAACGTCCCCCGGGATTCGTTTGGTGGACAAAATTAGTCAACATCCATCCCGTTGCCAAACCGGCAAGGCCAAGGCCGAGGAAGAGAAGAGCTCCGAGACTGTCCAGTCCCTCGGCGAGATGAAACGGGAGGTGTTGTGTGGCCTTCTCCTTACCCCAGGCGAGGACCATAAGGATGAAAGCCGATGCGAGCACAACCCCGCCCGGGAAACCGCCCCCGGGAGAGAGATGGCCAAAAGCCACCACGTAAACCCCATAGAGCAGTATGAAAGGTGCTATCCATCGGCAGACTGTCTCCACAACCAGACTGCGGTCCCTCATGTTTGTTCCTCCTCAGCGGGAGTTTCTTCTTTCCGACTTTTCCTGCGCAGCAACGTCATTGCGCCGACGACCGCCGCAAAAAGCACCGTAGCTTCCCCGAGAGTGTCGTAGGCGCGATAATCCAGCAGCACGGCCGTCACGATGTTCGCTGATCCGGTCCTCTCCAGTCCTTCCGAAAGGTACCGCTCCGCCGGGGCGCTCTGGACCCGCACCAGCGCGGGCTGTTCGCCGAATTCGGGGAGAGCCTGCGCCGCCTGGACCACAAATACCAGAAGTATCAACACAAGGGCCCCCGCTACGGCCACTCCGAAAACGTCCCTTGAGCCCGAGGTGGTCCTGACATCCCGGCCGACAGTGGCCCGGATCAGAATTACCAGTGTCAGCACTTCCACCACAATCTGGGTGAGCGCCAGGTCGGGCGCACTGAGCAATAGAAATGCCACACTGCTGCCAAAACCCACGGCGCCGACGGCGATGACACTCGAGAGCAAATCTTCGGTCCACAGCGCGATCACCGCCGCGATGATCATGAAAACCAGCAGCAGAATCAGCAGATTTACCATCTGTCCGGTCTCCTAATGCAGGAACAGCCACAACAAGCCGATAAGACCCAGCACACACCACGCCACGTACGTCAGCAACAATCCCGAATGAAAGCTCTTCAGAGGAACCGCGATCCATTCCATGAACCTCTGGCCGAGCCGGTAAATGTCGTACCAGCCTTCCTCAGCATCCTTGTAAAGTGCTTTAAGGGAGGGGACTTTCGAAGAAATCGTCTGATAAAAATCCACGCCACTGAAACGATAGGGGGCCGCTCGTTCTCCGATTTCGCCTCCCATGTAAGATTCGTCCTCGCGAACCTTGAAACCGCGTCCGAGAAGATACAAGCCGGCCCCTAACAGAAGCGCCACCACCAGAAGGATGGTCCCCAGACCCGGATCCCAGGCGGCCCCGGCCATCTCAGGACGCAGGGCTTCGGGGACTGCCGGGAGGAGGATGTTCTGGACCGGCAGAACGAACGCCATAACGCCGAATGCAACGCAAACGAGCGCCAGCACCACCATGGGCAGCACCATGGCCGTGTTGGGAAGCGGCCCTTCATGGCTCGCTCCCTCGCGCGACCGACCGAGAAAGACGGCATGAAGCACCTTGACGAAACTCGCCAGAGTCAGGGCGCTGCCGAACATTGCCGCAATCAGGCCAATCACCCACAGATATCCGCCTTCTCCCGCTTGATCCACCAACCCGCCGTAGATCATCCATTTGGAGACGAACCCGTTCAGCGGGGGAACGCCGGAAATAGCCAATGCTGCAATTAAGAAACACACGAACGTCACGGGCATCGCCCGCGCCATCCCCCCCATCTCATCCAGCTCTCCCGTGCCGGATCGTTTCTCAGCCGAACCGGCTCCGAGGAACAGACAGGATTTGTAGATTGCATTATTCAGCATATGGAACAGTCCTCCGACCACCCCGAGGGCCGTGCCGCTGGCGATTCCCAGCACCATGTAGCCAACCTGGCTGACCGCGTGGTAACCGAGCAGACGACGCAGGTTATGCTGCTGCAAAGCTGCCATCACCGCCGCCATCACCGTGAAGGCGCCCACCAGCATAAACAGAGATCTCATTTCGTCATTTATCCGGAACATATCCAGGCAGATCCGGGCAAAAAGATAGATCCCGAGCAGTTTATCGAGCGAAGCCGGTAACAACGCAACAGCGGGCACGGGGGCTTTCTCCGCCGCGTCCGGGACCCACGAATGAAACGGCATGGCTCCCGCTTTCGCAAAGGCCGCCACAGCCAGGCAAAGGCAGGCCACCACCGATATTCCCTGCAGTGGAAGGGGATCCTGAAGGATGTCGAAACTCCCCGAGAGCATCGGGATAATCGCAATCCCCAGAATCAAAAGCGAATCGCTTCCCCCCAGCACAATCAAAGTCTTCTTTGCCGCCGCACCGGGGTCCTTCGGGCCGAGATTGATCAGAAGGAAAAATGGAATCCCCATCAATCCCCAGAAAAACAGCAGAACCAGCAGGTCCCGGGCGAGGATTGTTGCACAGGCACATCCCACAGCCCAGAGGACATTTGCGTAAAACGGCCTTGGATTGACCTCTTCGTCCGACAGAAAGCCGACGGAGTAAAGGACCATGAGGAATGAGAAACCGGCGGCCGCCACGAGGATCATGGAACTGAGCCCGTCCAAACCGAGAAGGACACGTTCGCCGGCCCATTCCGGTGCGTGCACCACATCTTCCATGCCGTAGAGCCCAACGGTCCCTGACAGCACGGCGGCGCAGGTCAAAATCGCAAGAACCTTGTGGAACAGGCTCACCCGACGGGGCATCAGAATGCACAGAAGCCCCGCTGCGAAGGGTACGGTTACGGCGAGGTGCATTGCAGTCTCAGCGTTCATCTCCCCATCTCCCTTCGTAGGGCCTCGGTTTTTTCCTGGGAAAGTCTCACAAGTTCTTTGCCATCAAGAAGTCGCTCGCCGCTCGAAGCATCGTAGACAACACCCATCCGCTCGGTGCAACTGTAACACGGATCGACCGATGCGAGGATAATCGTGGCATCCGTAACCGACTCGCCCACCACGGTCTCGTAGCAGGTCGGCAGATTCATGTATGTCGGCGCCCGGGCTTTGTGGCGGACGGGCTGATTGGTCCCGTCGGAGCGCACATAATGGAACGTCTCCCCCCGGGGAGCTTCGGCGTGACCGATGCCTTCCCCGGGCGGTATCTCGGTCACATTCGCATCAATATCGCCCTCCGGCATGTTTTCGAAGCACTGGCGGATGATCTTGATCGACTCGAAGCACTCCAGCACCCGCACAACAGCACGCCCGTAAACATCGCAGGATGGGGCCGTTATGACATCCCAATCGACGAGATCGTAGGCGGCATACGGTTCATCGGCCCGCACGTCCCATGGGATTCCGCTGCCGCGGACGGTGGGCCCAAGCGCCCCGTAATCTCTGGCCGCTTCCTTGGTGAGGATCCCGACTCCCTTGAGGCGAGCATGGAGGACGGGGTCGTCGGTGATGGCGCCGGCAAGCATCTTGACTTTCTTCTCAAGTTCGTCAAGACGATCCAGAACGCGGGGGAACTTCGACTCGTCCAGATCCCTTCGCACGCCCCCGACTTTGATCATGGCGTAATTGTTGCGGTTGCCCGTCAGTTCTTCGCAGATATCGAGCACAGGTTCGCGGTATTTCCAGGCCCACATGAAAACCGTGTTGTAACCGAGGAAATGGCCGGCCAAACCAACCCATAGCAGATGGCTGTGCAGACGCTCCAGTTCCGCGATGATACTGCGGATGTAGAGCGCCCGTTCGGGCACTTCGATATGCCCGGCGTCCTCCACGGCCTGCACATAGGCGATCGGGTGGGAAGTCGAACAGATCCCGCAGATTCTTTCCACCAGGAACGGCACCTGATCAAAAGTTTTGCCCTCGGAGACTTTTTCGATCCCGCGATGGTTCCATCCGATCTCAACATCCACATCAACGACCGTCTCTCCATCCACATGCAGTCGGAACAGCTCGGGTTCCTCCTGGAGCGGGTGAAACGGCCCTATTGGTATGGTGGATGTGGTCATATCTGTTTTTTCACCTTTCCTTCCCAGGGCTTGCCCTGTCGGAGCGGATAGACATCGGCCGGCCAATCTTCCGGCAGGATAAGGCGCGTGAGATTTGGATGACCCCGGAACCGGATCCCGAGCAGATCATGGATCTCCCGCTCGATAAACCGGGCTCCTTTGATCATTGGGGCGAGGGAGTCGAACTCGGGGGGATCCTCTTCGGTCCGGACCCGCAGACTGACCAGACATCCCTCCCCGTCGAACGCAAAATGGTGGAGAACTTCAAAGCCGTTCTCGATATGCGTGCCCGAGGCGATGGCGTAGCGGGCCCCCAGTTTCTGGAAAAGCCGGCCGGCAGCATCCAGAAGATCTTCAGGCGCCACTTCCACATAGATCCGCTCCGGAGCGTGGACCTCGATTTCCCGAGCAATATCCTCGAGGTTCTGGCGAATGATCTGTTCGAAACCTTCATTCATCTTCTTTTCCCTTCAATTGCTCGAGTGCCTTCACCACGCCCAGAATGATGGCCTCCGGTTTTGGGGGGCACCCGGGCACGTAGGCCGTGACAGCGTCCGGGAGCACCTCATCCAGCGGGGTCGTCAACGCGTAGCTATCCCGGAATATGCCCTGTCCACACGCACACGTGCCGATTGCGATGACCAGACAGGGTTTCGAGGCCTGTTCATAGAGGTTTTTCACACGTTTTGCCGATTTTCTGTTCATCCCGCCGGTGACCAGCAGAGCATCGGCGTGCCGGACGCTTCCCACCAGCAGAGCGCCGAACCGTTCGATGTCGAACCGCGGGCAAAGACAGTCCAGGATCTCGATGTCGCAGTTGTTACAGGATCCCGCGCTGACATGGAACACCCAGGGCGATTTTGAGAGTGCTTTCATCTTCAGGCCTTCGAGCGCCATTTTCAGACTCCCGCTATAGCAAGCACAATTGCCACGAACGCCAGCCCGGTGACCGGTCCCCAGAAAAACTTCATCGCGTGTTCGATACGAACTCTGGGATTCGTGTTGCGAAGGAGCGTGAACAGCACCACCAGCACCAGATATTTCCCGATTCCCAACAGAACCGAGAGGGTGCTGGAACCGAATCCGCCCCACAACACGACCACCAGAAACATCGGCATCACCACCAGCATCATCGCTTTCGTCAGTTTGTATATCGCGAGCGGGGCGCCGGAATATTCGATGAACGCCCCGGACATAATTTCGGTCTCGGCTTCCCCCTGATCGAACGGCACGGCGGCCAGTTTCGCCTGCATACAGAAGATGGCGGCTACCAGGGCCACTGCGCCCGAGACGCTCCAGGCGAACGCCCCGTTCGACGTCTGGTATCCCAGCAGTGTGCTGAG
>JAGXLK010000780.1 GCA_018334735.1 Planctomycetota bacterium
CTGGCATATCCATTCCCGAAACTCTTGCGACGGTGCCTGCATGAAGTTGGCCGATCTCGTTCGCGAAGCCAAAACACTTGGCATTACAGACTTCGGAGTGACAGATCACATACAAACCCCCTTTAATCTGCCTGATATTGCCAGCTCACGGGAAGAATACGTTTCGGTCAAACCATCCTCCCATTTCCATTTTGGGGTCGAGGCAAGCTGCGTATCACAGTGGGAAATCGATGAAATCGCGAGCGGCGGTTACGATAATCCAGTCTACGGGGTGCGTTCGGGCGGTCCTGCGGGATGTGAACTGGCCATCGGCATTACGGCCGAAGATATCCAAAATTACCAAATTGAATACGTTGTAGCCGGCACTCACTGGCCCATGTACGTTCCGATGGAGCGCGAAGCTGTCATCCGCGACTACCACCGGCAGAATATGTTCCTGGCCACTCACCCCCTTGTCGATATCGTCGCCCATCCCTGGTGGTGGGCGGGACACTGGAAGGACAGCGAGGGCAAATACACCGCCGAACCGTGGTTTGATGACTTCTCCGTCATACCAAAATGCATGCATAACGAATTTGCAGCGGCAGCTCGCAGTCATAACACGGCGGTTGAAATCAACGTCAGTGCAAATCTGCTGAATCCAACCTATCCGGACGGGTTCGCTGATCAATACATGAAATACCTGGCGGAATTACAGTCTCAGGGAGTGCTTCTGAGCATCGGTTCGGATTGCCATGCGGCTCACTATGACATTGATTTCCATAAGATCGGCGAGATGTTCGAAAAGGCGGGGATCAAAGACGATTTCTGGAACCTGGAGCCGAGACAGGATACAAAAGAATCCCCGAAATAAGGCAAAAGAAAATGGCAGAGACGTGGGAACCCGAACCCGAACTGCTGGAATCGCTCGATCACGCGGTGCCTGACATTCTGGCTTCTCAAAAGGAAAACGGTCAGTTTGGCACAGAGCCCTGGATTTCAACCGACCAAAATGTGATGTTTCCCCTGGCAGTGGCCTGGCACCTGAAAGACAGCAAATACCATCACGATGCGCAGCTCCTCGACGCTATCGTCCGCGGCGGATATGCGTGTATCGAGGGACAGGACGAAAACGGAATGTTTTTGTTCAGAAAAAAGGATTACTCGGAATGGGGTCCGATCTACCAGCCGTGGATCTACAGTCGATGGATTCGCGCCTACTGGCTGGTAAAAGATGCTATGCCGAAGGACGCCAGGGTCCGATGGGAAAAGGCCTTGCTGCTGGGATACCGTGGGATCTCCGAGAAGGCCATGCAGATTATCCATAATATTCCCACACATCACGCGATGGGCCTCTATTGTGCCGGCCTCGTATTTGACCGACAGAAATGGCGTGAACAGTCGAAAGCTTTCATGGCAAAAGTAGTCGCCCGGCAATCTCCGAACGGGTGGTGGCCTGAACACAAAGGACCGGTAGTGGGCTATAATTTTGTCTATTCAGAAGCCCTGGGGATTTATTACGGTATGTCCGGCGACAAATCGGTCCTGAACGCCCTGGAGCGAGCGTCACGGTACCACGCGAATTTGACGTATCCCGATGGGAGCGCGGTGGAAACGCTCGATGGGCGTAATCCTTACCAGAAAGGGGTGCGCCTGCGAGGTTCAGGATTCAGCCATACGCCCACCGGACGGGGATATCTGATGCAACAACATGCCAGGTACCTGGAAACCGAGAAATACTTTCCGGCCGACTACGCGGCCCACCTTCTGCTCCATGGTGGCGAAGGCCCGGTTGAGCCGACGAGCGCGGAGCCGGATCATCACGTTCACCGGATGGGCCAGGAAGCGTTGATCGTCCGGAATCGTCCCTGGTTTTTCTGTATCTCAGCATTTTGCGCCGAAATCCCGCAGGTCCGGTGGGGGCAGGATCGGCAGAACTTCGTGAGCGTTTTTCACGATAATGTAGGCTTGATTATTGGTGGGGGAAACACGAAACTCCAGCCGCTGTGGAGCAACTTCACGGTGGGTGACACATCGCTTTTGACGCATACGCCCGGGGATACTGATCCGGATTTCAGCCCGAGAAAAGGATTACTGCACGTGCCGGATAATGCAACTTATACGGACGACGAATCGGCTCCCGGGTTGGTGTTGAACTATGGAGAAGAAACGTGCAATATTACACTGATGCCGAAAAACGACACCAGGTTGACGATCAAATACGAGGCAACGGCAAATTCGGGGAATGCTGTCGAGGCACATGTAACGTTGCTTCCCGATTTGGGCGAGGCGCTCGATTTTGCATCGGGCGAATCGGTAGAACTCGGAGAAGAACTCCTGGAACGATCCGGCGAAACATGGATCGAGCACGCGGGCTGGCGGCTTTCTTTGCCGGAAGACAGCCGCGTGGTCTGGCCTGCCCTACCGCACAACCCCTACCGAAAAGGCGGCGAGTCCACGCCGAAAGAGGGACGAATCGCGGTGGTCTTGCCGTTCTCGAACACCGCCTCTGAGTATGAAATGACTTTAGAAATTCTGTAGAACGCCCGCGACGCTCTGG
>JAGXLK010000781.1 GCA_018334735.1 Planctomycetota bacterium
AGACGAATATTGTCTGCCAACCCACTTCGAAATTGTTGTTATTCGGTGAAGCTTTCACGGCGTTGGAACCCGATAGGACCGGCGTCGAAAATCCCAAAGCGGCGATAGAAACTGTGTTCGAGCGTTTCAGGCCCGAAAAATATGAGCATACTCTGATCGCCGCTTTAACTGACGAGGCCGGCGATGATCTGGAAAGCAATGAGTCGCTGGAACGCACAATCCGTAAGTTGCGGAAAGCGAACACACGATTTTTTGTATTCGGCAAGATCGCGAGCTTCTGCACGCCCAGGGAACGTATCCCCCTGGAAAGAGAACAGGCAGACCAAAAAGCGCAGGGGGCCGAAAAAGTAGGAAATGTGCTCTCGGCCTGGATCGAACGGGGTCCAGAATGCCCACGCCCGGAATTATGGTGGGTGGATGATATAGATAGGTGGTCGCAGTGGGGCGGACGACTCGATGGCATTCCATCGGGATTTGCGATCTACGAATTGAATCGGCTTTGCCTCGCAACAAATGGGATTTATTTTCTGGTCAATGATGCGTGTGATTACGACCAGCAGAAGTTGTTTGGCGGCTACCCACCGGACATCTGCAGCCGGAAAAAATACGACAAGCTCTGCAAGGAAGATCCTCTGCGGAAGACACTCCGAAAGGTCTGGAAAGGTATGCCCGATCTCTACTTGAAATGCCGGATCGACTCAACGGAAGAACTAAAGGCGTGTCTCCAAAAGGCTCGTGAAGGCAGAGAGTTTTGCTCGCAGTCGCTCGGCGAACTTGACGAAATACTGAAAGCGGGAGCGGAACCCGGTTCGACGGACTCTTCACAGAACCGAAAACGGTGGCTGGCGCATGCTCACCTGACGCTCGCCGAATTGCACCGAATTCACTTCATGCTGGGACAATATTACGAGGTGCTGGCAAAATGCCAGAGCCGACTTCATGAAGGGGTACCGACCGGGCAATTCTATGCAATGGCAAGGGGCAGGGCTCCCGAGGATTTTGTCGGGCCTCGTGCGGCAAAGCGCGAGTATGACAAAGCGTTGAAATACATTAGATCTGTCCAGGACCGACATTCCAACACACCATGGGCCGTCGCGGCAAAAGGTCTGGGAGAAGGATTGCACCCCTGGCGGTGTGTGGTGCGGAAGGCACAGCCGCAGCAGGATGAGCCTGAAAGAAAGCCAATTTGCGATTTTTAATTCTTCGCTGCTGCGAATTGCACGTTTGCAAAGTTATTGCAAGCGGCGAAAACATTGACAGGTTAGTAAAACCCCGACGAGTTTCCTTGCCCATCTCTGCCACACAGTTTTTTGGGCCCTACTATCGAGCCAGTGCATCTCTGACATGGCAGTCTTTTTCACCTGCGATGTGAGGTGGATGGGGTTTTCTGTTACCCGGCACTCCGGAATCAATGTAAATCTCATCCTGGAGTCCACGGTTCACCGATGAAATTGCAGGTCAACCGTGCTGTTCATTTCGCGGGCGCGGTCCGCCGCAAAACCGATCAGATGGCCGCTGACCGAATCCTCCAGTCCCGTCCACGATATTGACGGTTGCTCGCCGCTCAGAACACGCACAAAGTCGTCCACAAGACGCAGGTCGCCGCCGCCGTGGCCGCCTGTGACGCCGGAGGTGTCCCCCATGGCATTGATGTCCATTTCCTCTTCGCTGTATTCATGGCCGGGGCGTGTATCGATATGGCGGATAACGAAAGTGGTATCCTCGATGGCGCCCTGAATTTCCCCTTCCGTTCCCACAAGGTGTATGGATCGACCGGGTTTGGCGGTACCGCCAATCATGTTCATCGTGCCAGTGCATCCGTCCTCAAAATCGACGACAACCGACTGGTGATCGACCACATCGTTGTCGCATTTCCAGACGCATCGGCCGAAGGGGTTGTCTGTTTTAAGAGATTCTATTTTATCTTCAATGGTCGGGTTCTCGACGTTTTCCAGGGATGCCCAGACGTAGAATGACCAGCGATTGGGGTGGTCGATGTAATGTTTGCGCGCGGAGTATAGACAGTCTTCTTCGATGGGACAGTCGACGAGACATCGCGTTCCAGCGTTTTCCGGGGCTTTTTCGGGCACAAACTGGTAGTTGCTGCCAAAACTTGCGACGCGGGCCGGTCGTATGCCGCTTTTCATCCAGATCATAAGATCGAGGTCATGACAACTTTTGGCCATCAACATGGTGGAATGGCATTTGGCTTCGTTGTTCCATTTCCCTCGAACGAATCCGACGGCCATGTGGTGATACGAAACGTGCTCGGTCAGCTGGACGTTCAGGATATCTCCGATTTCCCCCGCAGCCACACGCTGCCGAATCGCGGCGTAGAAGGGGGCATAACGCAGCACATGGCAGATGGCTACACGCCGGTCGCAGCTGCGGGCCGTTTCCACAAGATCCCACATCTCTTTCTCATTTGTGGCGAAAGGTTTCTCCAGCAGAATGTCGTAACCGGCTTCAAGAAGCGGGATCGAGGTGGGCACGTGATGATGGTCCATTGTGGCGTTGATGATGAAGTCGGCGTGCCGG
>JAGXLK010000782.1 GCA_018334735.1 Planctomycetota bacterium
CGAGCACGACAGCAATTGCCGCCAGAATAGTAAGCTTCACATCGGATATCATTGTCCCCTCCTTGCAGCGTAACGTTTGGCCTGGAGATAGCGTGCAACCGCGAGAACAAGTGCTATCAACAGCACCACGGCTGGAGCCCAGACCATATTGTGGGTTTGGAGACTCGCTTTCAACGATTCTATCTTCTTGCGTTCCTCAGCCTTGAGTTTCCTCAATTGCCGTTTGGCTTTCCGTATCTCGCCGTAGATCTTTTGTCTTTCTTTTACGGCCTTACTCTCAAGCAGTTCCCCTTCTTCTCCCGTGTTCGCCAGTTCTCGGAGTTTCTTTCGGTACCCCTAAATCTTACTCTCAAGGGCCTGTACTTTCTGGGCGGTTGCCTGTTCCGCATCCGCTTCGATTTTATCAACCACTTTAAAGGGCCTCTGGAACTGGCCGCGCGACCGAATCGAAATCAAATTCTGATTGCCGGACAAAAATTCGATCGTGTTGAGGACAAGAGCGGGATTGTCACCCATAGCGCTTTTTCCGAAAAACGTATCCTGGTAGGCGATCATATCGGAGATCATATCGACATCAGAGAAAACCACGACGGCGGATTCAGGGGAAGCAACTTTCACCACCTCTGGTTCTTCCAATTTTTCTCCCCCCCCTTCTTCGCTTTCACCTTCCTCGGCTTTCTCCTTATCCGATTCCTCATTTTCCGTCGTTTCCGATTCTTCTTCCTCGGTTTCGGGCGGACCGTCGGGATAGTTGGTTTTCAATTTCCCCTCGATACGGCATCCAAGCATCAGTGGCTCATCTCCGGGAGTATAGCCCTGCCGAATTGCGCTCGCATCGAGCATCCGCACCTCCATAGGGTTCGTTGGCGTCCAGCCATTACCCTCAGGAGTGGTATATAACAGGGGAGTCACGCGCACGTTCGGCTGCTCGACTTCTGTGAGTATGCCGGCAAAAAGCACACGAAGGGAATCAAGCTGCGCCGTAATAATCTCTTTCTTATTGAAGTTCCCTTCGCCCAATTCCATGTATGTCAGAACGGTTTGAGGCCGAGAATTCCTTCGGACGGGAATTTTAAGCGCGAGGTTCCGGTCGGACGCGAATTCATCCAGTTCCATCTCCACTCCCCACTGCCTCAACAGACGGTTGAGGCCTGAAGAAGCTTTTTGCTGCATAGCGGCCATCGGATTTCTCTGATTTTGCTTCGGCCGGTCGCTGAAACAAAACGGATCAACAAAAACAATCAAACGCCCGCCTTTCATCACATACTGATCGATGGCAAAAAGCGTTTCCCCAGAGAGATCTTTCGGGTGGATAACCATCAGGTAATCTATATCCCCCTCGATTTCGTCAGTTTCCGCATCGACAGTTGTGACTTCGTATTCCTGTTTTAGCTGTTCGACAACCGCCCACGGTTCAGGCGGCTGACGTCCCTGCCGCATCATCATCTGGCGCATATAAGGGGACATATCTCCCGCAGTAACATCAAGCGAGGACAGGACACCGATCTTTTTTTTCTGGCGCCGGGTCACATTCACGATGGCTCGGGACAGATCATATTCAACCAATTGCTGCCGTCCCGGTTCGAAAAACGGAATGACCTCCTGTTTGCCCAGTTCCGTTTCGGCCACAAGGCCAAAGAAAAAACTTTCATTTTCAGAAAGGGGAAACTGTTTCACTCCCGCGTCAACGGCTTCTTTTTCCTCATCGCTGAAAGGACGCGGGTCGATTACTGAAAAAGTCAGCCGGCCACCTGACCGTCTGACATATTCTTCCACCAGGTCCCTGACATAAATGAAATAATTGTTATACTGCCGAATTTGCTCCGGGCCTTTCATCGCCGCTGTGCGTGAATAGTAGAGATTCAAATGCACATGTTGCTTAGTCTCCGACAATATATTTCGGGTGCCTTTCGAAAGCGTGTAGAGTTTATTCTCGGTCAGATCCAGACCAGCTCGCCGGAAAAGCTTTTGTGCGATGAGAATCGTACAGACAGTGATAACGAGGATGCATACAACTCCAATGTATGTTTTTAGCTTGTTCATCCTGCAGCTTTCCTTTCCTCAAGCGCCACAACTGTGGCCCACAGCCATCCGGCTGTGAGAAGCACAAAATAAAGGACGTCGCGAAGGCGGATAATGCCTCGTTGGATGGATTCGAAACGCGTTCGGAAACTAAGACTCTCGACCGCCTCGACAAGGCCCATCGGAAGCAGCCCTCGCAGGTAATTCATCACCGTGGGGCTGGCAGAAAAGAGAAACCCCGCGCAAACTACAACCGAAAGGACAAACGCGATAACCTGATTCCGCGTCAGACTCGAGAAAAAACTGCCGATACCAAGATATGCCCCGGCCAACAAAAACGAACCGAGGTAACCCGTAATTATGGGGCCCGGATCAGGATCGCCCAGATAGCTCACCGTAAAAAGCATCGGACACGTCAGGACGAGGGCAAGGGCAACGACGCTCCAGGCCGCTATGAATTTGCCGAGCACAGCCTGGACGTGCGTTATTGGAAGCGTGAAAAGCAATTCGATATTC
>JAGXLK010000064.1 GCA_018334735.1 Planctomycetota bacterium
AAGGAGCTCAACTTCAACGTAACCGCCTTAAAATCCGACACATCCACTCCCGTCCCGAACTCGAGTCGCGCTCCCGCTTTTTCATGGTCCCCTTCCCCGCAAACCAAAAGCAAAACTCGTCCTTCACCGCGTTCGACAAGACTGATCTCGCAGTCATTGGCATTTTCCCACGCCACTGGCCTCCAGAAAAGCGTATGTTCAAAATCATCGATGAGCACTTTATCGCCAGGTTCCTCAAGATTCCCCAGAGGGGGCCCTTGCTCCCTGTGCCGACCGACCTCCGACCGGCTCTCAACCTGCCCCCCCTTCCCCTCCCGACTCGTCCGGACCTCTGGAATGGAACGAAGTGCCATCTCTTCTCGTTTCTCCTCAACACCTACAGATGTTTTCCCTTCGTCCGCAAGCCGACCGGCTGAATCCTGCTCAGCAGCATCGGCTTCGTTTTCCCCCAGCTCTTCCTCCTCTCCCCTTTGACTTTTCGAACTCTCATTCTTGCCAATCATTTCACACCCCCAATACACAGCAAGAAGTGCCGCGGCAACTATCAGCCCGCTTAAAACAAAAACCGTTCTTTTCCGACCATCCATCTCCAACTCCTGTTGTTTTCCACTTTCGCTCTCTATTGCTTCAGGCAGGTGTGCAGCTTTTCTACCGGCAGGGAACCTTCGCGTAAGATCTCCATCTCGCCCTTACAGACACGAACCACGGTGGAGGAAACGCCGATGCGAGCAGGACCGCCGTCAACAACCGCTGCGATTTTCCCGTCGAAAACCTCAAGGGCTTCCCTCGCATCTTTGGCCGGAGGATCGCCGCTCACATTCGCACTCGGTGTCATGATGGGCACGCCCGCGTGCCGAAGGATCCGCCGGGTCGGCCGGCAATCCGGACAACGCAGTCCCGTCCACCCGCCGGCTTCAGTCCATACCACAATTGTGAGAGGCCCTGGCCAGAAAGAACGAGAGATCTGCTCTACTTCTGGTTCGAACGGTCCAGCAAACTTCTCCGCTCGCACTGGATCGGCAATAAGCAGAGTCGATTTTTTAGCGGCGTTCCGGCGTTTCACCTCATATAGTCGCCGCACCGCGCTTTCGGAATCCGCCCGGGCTCCGATACCATACACAGTCTCGGTCGGGAATACCACCAGGCGACCCTCCCGCAGGAACTCGCCTGCAATCTGAAGATCTTTCTCTTTGTCGGCATCAAGCAGTAACGTTTCCATCGCTCAATCTTCCCGGCAGAATCTCAAATGCATCTAATATGCAGGATGCAGAGATGAGGGGACTTCCCCATCCGCATTCCGTTCATCGTACATCGTCAGCAGAGACGTCGCATTGTCTCATAAGACGGTGGAAACTTTCTCGCTCGATACCCGCGAACTCCGCGGCGCGCGTTACATTGCCATCGAACTTTTGCAAAACCGCCTTCACATACCGACGCCGGGCCTCCGTTTTCATCGCTTCCATGGCATCTTTGTAGGGCAACTCTTCGGGCACGAAGTCAGCCAGATCTTTCCGCAAACCACTCCCCAACTGGAACATCTCGGCTGTAATCCGCCCGTCGTCGCACAGCACAATGGCTCTTTCGATGCAATTGCGCAGTTCTCGGACATTACCTGGCCATTTGTATTCCGTCAACTTTTGCATCGCGTCCGGCTCGATACTATAGTGTTCGTTTTCTTCCGAGACAAGCTCCTGGAGAAAGTGCCGGACCAGCAATGGCACATCGCCGGTCCGATTCCGAAGCGGCGGCAGGTGAATCGGAAAAACGTTGAGGCGGAAATACAAATCTTTGCGGAATCTGTTTTCCTGAATAGCCTCCTCCAGATCCCGGTTTGATGCAGCAATAATTCGCGGATCGACGGACCGGTCCTGCGTATCACCCACTCGCCTTATTTCCCGTTCCTGGATAGCACGGTTAATTTTTCCCTGCATATTGTGGGGAAGCTCCGTTATTTCATCGAGGAGCAGAGTCCCTTTGTCGGCCTGCTCAAAAAGCCCCGGTTTGTCCTCCGAAGCACCACTGAAAGCCCCTTTCACGTGCCCGAAAAGCTCGCTTTCAATCAGTTCCTGGGGGATCGCAGCACAGTTGATTGCAACAAACCGCCCTTCGCTACGCGTACTCGCATAATGGATCGCCCGGGCGAATAACTCTTTACCGGTGCCGCTATCACCGGTGAGCATCACAGTTGCGTCGGAACTGGCCGCTTTACACGCAAGTTCTCGGGCTTTTTCGATCGGTTCGCTTTCACCGACAATTCTACCCAGTCCAAATCGGCTCTCCACCTCTTTTTCGAGAGCCGCAGTCCGTTGTCGCAACCTCTTTCTTTCGATCGCTTTTTCAATCGTCAAAACCATCTCGTCAGGCTCAAAAGGTTTCGTCAAATAATCGTATGCGCCGGCTTTGAGCGATTCAACGGCCTGCTCGACTTCCCCGTAGGCGGTCATCAAGATCACTTCCGTTTCCGGATTTTCTTCCTTGACAGACCGCAGCACATCCATCCCATCTTTCCCGTGCATGCGAATGTCGCTCACCACGACATCGGGTGAAGTTTCGCGGAACTCAGCAAGCCCCTCTTCACCCGTCGGTTTCGTCCGCACATCAAAATGATCGCCCAGAAGATCTTCCATCATTTTCAACATATTCTTGCGATCATCGATGACCAGAATCTGGCCTCTTGATTTCTCTTTTTTTTCAGGCATAGGTCTCGACCTGTGTAATACCCAATGCGGTTAATCGCGCGCCCTTAATCGGGTTGTGATTGAGTATTAGAGGACGCTTGAGAAGTCGAGCCAGTAAACCCGACAAATGACTCCGGCCTTGCATCGTAATTCTCCGACTACGTATAATTCGAGTCCATACCGATTGTACGCGATTTCCAACCAAATTAACAGGAGACTGTATCATATGCGTGTGGTCCTTCAGCGGGTAAGCGAAGCATCTGTGGAATTCGGCGATGAAGAAGTAGGCAAGATTGGCATGGGACTGGTCGTTCTCCTCGGAGTCGGCGAAAACGATACGCAAGAAGATGTCGATTATCTGGCGGGAAAAATTCCTCATTTGCGTGTTTTTGAAGATGACGCCGGCAAAATGAATTTGTCTCTGGAGGACATCGGAGGAGCTGTTCTTTTGGTCCCTCAATTCACACTTTACGGGGACTGCCGGAAAGGACGCCGCCCGTCTTTCACCTCGGCAGCCAGTCCGGATAAAGCCGAGAAACTGTATTTGAAACTGGCCGATCAGTTACGTTCGAATGGTATTCCTGTGGCGACAGGAAAATTCCGAGCGTTTATGCAAGTTTCACTTGTGAACGAAGGTCCTGTCACTATTCTGCTTGAAAGTAAAGGCACCTTTTGATTTATCGGGTATACAAGACTGGGGCCCCCTCTCGTTGTTGCACCGGTTTGACCCGCGGCGGAAGAATAATACCATTTTAAAGAATTGCCAAATTAGCGCCGGGACTGTATGATTAAAATGCACAGTGAAATCTAATATCGAGAAATTGAGCGGGGACCGGAATCGGGTTTCACACCACCGGCCGGGGCGGTCCCTGCTCAAATTAGATTTTTTCCGCCTCCCTGCGATCTTCAGATTCTTTTTCTATTGCCTCGCGATTTTCCCTCGCCCGCACAATCTGATTCCGTCCGTGGCATTTGCCATAATAAAGGGCCTGATCGGCCACTGAGACTAAATCTTCGGCATTGCCGGCATCCCCGGGACAATCTGAGATTCCCATGGTGATTGAAATGCACCCCTCTGGTTGTTGATTAGCGCCCGGCAATTTTAAGGCCGCCACCTTATACCTCTGTCAAGAAGCGAGAAAGCCAGGCCAGCTTCTTATAAGGTTTCAATCGCGAAATATCAAAATGTTAATTTTACCAAGCGCTGACCGTTTACAATTCAAAACCCGAAGATCCTCGGGGACCGTGGAATATTAACTTCAACATTTGAACAGCATTACCGAAAAGAGTAACCTTAATAAACAGTTGAGGTTTTAGCGGAGGTCTTTTCCTTGAGTGATATCGTACGGATAATTCACGGTGCGGACTTTCATCTTGATGCAAAGCCTCCATCGTGGCTTAACGCTTCGGATGCGTTGCAGAGAGCCGAAGAGCGATTCGAAACCTTCACGCGAGTGATGGACATGACGCGTGAGAACGAGGCGGAACTCGTTCTTATCCCCGGCGATTTGTTTGAAACCGAACATGTCAGACGGGGGACGATTCTTCGCATCATCGAAAAATTTGAAGAGCTGGACCCCATCCACGTCTTGATAGCACCCGGGAACCACGACCCATGGGGCGCTGAAAGTCCATACGAAGTTTTTCGCTGGCCAGAAAACGTTCATATCTTTCCCGGCGGCTGGTCGCAATGGCGCTTCCCGAAACGACGTTGTATGGTGAGCGGATTTGGTTGGGACCGGGCAGAAATAAGCGCTCCCCTCCTCCAACAGTGTCCGAACGTCGAGGAAGAGATGACTCACATCATCCTTATTCACGGCGATTTACTTCCCGTTCAGGGTAAAAGCCGTTATCTGCCTATCACAAAAGAAGACCTTGAATCGTGCGCGGCCGATTATATCGCAATTGGCCATATCCACCGCGCTGAACCGGAACAGGAAGGCAAACTTGAGCAACCATGGATGAATCCCGGCGCAGTAGAGCCCCTTGACTTTGGGGACGCCGAAAAACTCCGGGGGGTGGTAATCGGAAATGCCGGTGAAGATGTCTCTCAGCTGGCCCTCGAAACCCTCGAACCGAGCCGCGAATTCCGAATTCGCACGGTCGATATATCGGGTAGCCGGCATACCGGCGATACCGCTGAAAAGATCTACGAATCGGTCCCACCGGAACAGCGTGAAAGAGATTTTTTCCGAATAAAATTGGTGGGGCAGCTGGATCCTGATATGGATTTTGCTGCGGACGAAATTGAAGCGCTCCTTGAAGATCGGTTCTATTGCTTGCATCTTATCGACGAAACACGTCCAAAATACGATCTTGAAGCCCTGGGCAAAGAAAACGGATTCCGCGGGGAATTCGTTCGCGAGATGCAGAACCGTATTTCAGCCACTGACGATGAATCAGAAAAGAAAAAGATCGAAAAAGCCGTCGAACTTGGCTTGGCTGCCATGGACGGACGCGATGTAAATCGCAAAATCAGAGGCATTATTAGCTCCTTGAGGCCCCAGTAAGGTTTTATATAAATGAGGATAGTCCGAGCCAAGTGTGATCACTTCATGAAGTTTGAGGGGAAGTGTATCGATTTTGGCCCTGGACTCTGCGTGGTATCGGGACCCAACGAAGCGGGAAAAAGCTCGCTGCAAAGATTTGTGCAGGTCATGCTCTACGGATGCCCTGAAGGAAACCCCGAACTGCGTCAGGCCGTTATCCCCTGGTCCAAAAACGAAGCCGTCGGCAAGCTTATTATAAGCGTCGACGTGCCGTTTCAGCGAAAACTGAGAGTGGAAAGAACGATCCGGGAAGACCGGCCCAGCCACCCCACGATCTACGACCATGAAACTAATGAAGACCTCTCTGCCGAACTTGAGGCTGCCGGCAATTTCCCGGAATCCATCTTTGGCCTGACAGAAAATGCTTTTCGGCGGACGGTCTGGGTGGAGCAGGCTTCCTTGAGTGAAAACGTTTCCCCTGATAAACCAACTGTCGAGCGAATCCGAAATTTGGCTGCCGGCGGGCCGGAAGATATCTCCCCCCAGGAAACCATTCGTTCCATCGAAGAAGCACTTGAATCACTTGGGACCGACCGATCGACAAAACGCCCTCTTGACGAGCTTGAAAATCGACTCCAAAGGAAACGTCAAGAGCTGGAAGACGCGCTGGAGAAACATCGTGCGTTGATGCATAAAGAAAAAGAACTCAGAAAAGCTAAGAACGAAAGTAAAAAACTCAGCGCCAAAAAAGATAATGCCTCTTCGCGTCTCTTTGCCGTTCGCTATATCGAGCTCCGTGGGAAAGTAGAGAAGATCCAGGAACAAAGGCAAGTCGTCGAAAACCTTGGCAAAAAATGCCAGGATCTGAGCGACTACGAAGATTTCCCTGCTGAAAGGGAAACAGATATAAAACGCCTTACAGCTCAACTTCAGGCAAGAGCCGAAGAGGTTTCAGAACATGTTGGACGCTTACACCGCTGTCTCAAACGCCTGGCTGCTCTTCGAACAATCGCAGCACACCGGGCTGTAGAACTCGGGAATAAACTCAACAAGTGCAAACTGGCCCCGGAAAACATCAGAAGTGTTGCCCGAGAAGCAATGAACAAACATGAAAGACTCCAATCGGCAGAAAAACACGTGAAAGATCTCGAGGGTGCGGAGCACCGCGAACGGCTCCTGAAAGCCCGAAGGTCACTTATGCGGAAATTTTTAATTGCGGGCGGAGTTCTGGAATTTGGCGCGCTCCTTCTTGGTACAAAACATTGGTTTGGCTTTTTCCTCGCAGTGCTTATCCCCATCATTGTCTACGTACTGTTCCGAACAAGCTCCTCTTCGTACTCCGAGGAACTTGGGGCGCTCGAAGAAGAGCTCCAAGAAGCAAAAAAACAAGCTCAGGAACGGCGACGCCTATATCAGGAATGTATCCATGAAGCGGGGGCCTCAAAACTCCAGGAATTACGGCAATGGGCAGATATCGGCCAACGCTTCTGCAAAACCAGAGACGCCGAACAACAAGCCAATGACTACCTTGAAAAAAGACTCAAAGAATTTCAGGGAAAGGCCTTAGCTCTCTCTCAACAAACCGATGGACTGGCGCAACGTATGGAATCCTGGTCAGAAACAGGCGACCTGCTTCAGCAGGCAGCATCGCTCGAAGACGTCGGCGGCGAAGCCACACCGGGGACAACTTCAGATGATCTGGCAGCTGGTGTCGAAGAAGCGAACCGTCGAACTGTTACCGCGCTGCAAGAGCTGAGCGAACTGGGTAAAAAGGTCCGATCCGTCCAGGAAGAACGAGCAAATGTGCTCCAGGAAATCGGCGTGGAAAGCATTCCCGGATTCAAAAGAGCGCTGAACACCTACGAAACGCTTCAGAATTTAAAAAGAGAAAAGGCACAGGCACAAAAACGCCTTGAACAACTCACCGAAGAAGGAAACGAAGACGAAATAAATGAGCGCATTGATAAACTTTGCAGCGAGTTTGAAAAGCGCTTCGAAAGAGATCTGGACCTGTACATGCTGGAACACTCTCTGGATTCAGAAGCCCTCCCCGAACGGGACGAATTGCAAAAACAAATAGACGAACTCAACGAACAAGAAAAAGATGCTGAAAAACAACAGGTTCTTATAAAACGCGACCTGAACCAGCTCCAGCAAGAGTGCGCTGATGTGCGAGAGCTGCAGTCCGAACTCGAAGCACTTGAACGGAAAAAAACTGCCATGAAAGAACACCGCTCTCTGCTTCGAAAAACACTCGATGGTCTGAACAAAGCCGAAGAAGAAATGCAAAGAACATTTCTGCCGCGTCTCAACGAGGAATTCAACGAAATAGCAGAGAAAATCACAGCGAGTAACTCGCGACGATTCAACATGGATGATCTCGCAAAAATTCAGGTCACAGAAACTCAAACTCGCCCGTTGTCCAATCTCAGTTTCGGCACTACGGAACAAATTTACTTATCTCTCAGACTCGCCCTCGCACGGGTTGCAACGGTCACCGGCGAAACTTTGCCTCTCCTGCTTGATGAACCATTTGCGTCGGCCGACGCCGACCGACTTGAAAACGCAATGCAAATGCTCGCTGATTGGAGTCAAGACTACCAGGTCATTGTCTTCACCTGCCACGAACATATCGTCCGAGCAGCACAAAATGCAGCCAAGCAAACTGTCGATCTGATCCGACTCCAGTAAATCATGAATGATACGCCGGTTTCTGTCATAATCCCTGCCCAGGCCGCGCCCGGACAAGTCAACTCTTGCATCCGGGCCGTTCGTGAACAGGATTACAAACCGGTGGATCTTATCGTCGTTGCCGATTCTCAAAAATATGAAGCGTTGCCGGACGACTGCCGGTTCGTCGAAACGGAAGCCCCAACTGGGATTGCAGACGCGCTCAATGCAGGCATCGCCGCAGCCAAAGGGGAAATAGTCGTCTTGTTGATGCCCCATTGCCAGCCGGCGAACAAAAAATGGCTTAATGAATTAGTGCGGCCATTCGGAGACGAAGAAGTCGTTGCGACTTCCAGTGAACTTCATCTCGCCGACATAGAAAAACACAATCTCTCCTCCCGCTTAAATCGCGCCGAAGTAGCCTCTCGCCCGGCGGCTAACGCCGAACCAACTGAGGTCCAGCTTCTGAGCCATAAGTCCGATGCTCTACGCAAGGAATTCCTCAAAAAAGAAAGTCGAGCGTATAATCCGTATTTTATACCACCCGGTGAATATGTCGATCTATCGCTACGGATCAAATCCGCGGGGAAAAAGATACTTCTATGCCCCACCAGCCGCGTTGAATATAAAAACCCTCCCTTCGCCCATTCGTTATCCGGCATATATAAACACGCATTCCAACTCGGTGAGGCTGATGCTATGCTCGACCGGGTGTGGAGCGTTGATTGGCTGGGATCGCGCGTGTCCGCGGCCGCACTGCTCTCGTTTCTTCTCTTACCCGTCGCCGCTTTCAGCCTTCCTGTTGCCGTCGTCTTAGCGGGGCTGTTGTTCGCGTGGGGCTGGTTCCTGCCTTTCCACATCCCTTTGGTAAAATGGGAATGGCCGCTCGCCCTTTTTAACCTCGCTATCTACACCACTATTGTGCTATCAATCCATAACCACTGGGCTCCCGCGATTTTCCCTCCACGAGAATCTCATCCGGCCATAATACGACAATGGTGTATTGTTATCGCTATGTGCGGCTCCTACTTTTTACTTTCTTTGGGGGCCGGATTTCGCACTGCCGTGCGTGCAACCGTTGGGC
>JAGXLK010000783.1 GCA_018334735.1 Planctomycetota bacterium
AGGCAAAGAGAAGATGACCAATCCCGACGGCAAAAAGGTCGGCGTGGAACTCGGCGCTCTGATGTGGGTCCGCACGAGAGATATGAAATAGGAACATCGGTATCTCGTTTCCAAAAAGCTCTTCCTGTACGTGTTTAACCTGAAAATATCGCTCCACAGGTCATCGCAAAATTATTACCTCAGGAGAGGTTCCATGCACATCCAGGACGGCATATTCCCACCGACACCGCTCGGTATCGGCGTCCTGGCCGGAGGGGCGGCGGTGGCGATCGCGGGAACGGCTCTGGGCTTGCGCGAACTCGATGACGAACGTATCCCGCATGTTGCGGTCATATCGGCGGCTTTTTTCGTGGGCTCGCTCATCCACCTTCCGGTGGGACTCACGAGCGTCCATCTGATTCTGAACGGATTGGCCGGGCTCATGCTGGGGTGGTGCTGTTTCCCGGCCCTGCTGATTGCGCTGGGATTGCAGTTGCTTCTGTTTGGATTTGGAGGCGTGACCACTCTCGGTCTCAACACCGCGAACATGGCCCTTCCCGGCGCAATCTGTTATTATCTGTTCCGCGGAACGATCCGCTCTGAGAATTTCCGGACGGTCTTCGCCGGCGGATTTGGAGGAGGGTTCCTGGCTGTTCTGCTCGGCGCCCTTTTCACGGGCGCGTCACTGCTCGCCGCCGGTCGGCAGTTCTCGGTCATTGCCTCGGCCTCTGTCATCGGACACCTTCCGGTGATGGTCGCGGAAGGCTTTGTGACCGGTTCCGTGATCCTTTTTCTCAAAAAAGTAAAATCCGAAATGCTGGGGAACGGTTTTCAAGAAAAAACAAAGTCTGAAAGGGCGTCCCAACAGTCACGTTAGGCCTTCTCTGTTGCTGAAACGGATCGTGGTCAATGCGAGAAGCAAGCAGAACTCTCAAAAATCAGAGGCTGTGAGGAACTCCTGCATGAAGCGCTCCCGGACTTGTCCGCCGTATGTCTGGCGGGGTGCGGTGAGTCGTTCCGAACCGCGAAACGAAACACCGCTTTTCTTTGATTCCAACCAACAGCCGGCCTATAGAAACGACCGTTGAGACGTTTGGAACAATCCAGCACACCTGCAAAAGGAAGTCTAACTTCATGCGTGAGTTCAAAACACGGTGCCAGATAACGCTACTGATACCCCTCTTCGCGGCGGTTCTGTGCAGCATCCCCAGGCCCGCTCTGGCGCATAAAATGAACGTTTTCGCGTCCCCAGAAGGGAAAAAAATTAAAGGTTTTGTCTATTTCCCCGGGGGCGGTCGTGCCACCGGCGTGGAAGTCGTCCTGAAAGCAGCTGACGGCAAGACGCTGGACCGCACAAAATCGGACGACAACGGTGAGTTTGAATTCACGATGAGGCGTCGGATGTCATATCGTGTGATTTGCGAAAGCCCCGACGGCCACCGTGCCGAATTCGAGGTCGCCGCCGAATCCCTTCCCGATGATCTCACGGAAACCGATGGAGTGAAGGGTAGTATTGAGGAGGAGCGCCCTGCCGATGAGCAATGGTCTCCAGAGGAAAAAACCAAGGGCCTCGAAGAGGAAACACTCGAGCGGATCGTGGAACGCGCCGTCCAGCGACAGGTCCGCCCTCTGGGTGAAGAACTCGACAGGACCCGCGCAAAAATCCGCCTCCAGGACATCCTCGGCGGGATCGGTTATATCCTTGGAATCCTCGGAATCACATCGTATTTGCTCTCAAGATCCGGGAAGAATGGGGATGATAAGTCCGGGGACGAAGACATTTCTCAATGACAAGGATAGTACCCCGAGCGGACCCGAAAAAATGTTCCAGGGGTTCGACGAGCAGGGGAACCCCGAATTATGGGCGTCCTGAACTCAGGAGTACACGTTTAGCGTGCGTTACACTCAGCCATTCAGGTTCACATGTCATTGCGAGGCGTTCCGCTCAGCGGGACGCTGCGGCAATCTCGCTGTTGGGCCAACAAAACGACGAGATTGCTTCGCCCATCTCGCGATGGGCTCGCAATGACCCATGGAGCGGCCTTTCTGGGCTAACCAGGTACACTCAGGACGGTGTAAAGCGGATTTCCCGGATTTCGGATCCCTGAGCTTTCTCCAGCGCCCGTTATTCTTTTCTCTCAACTCTCAGCACTCTGTTCCTCAGATCAATCTTAACTCTAAACTCTTAACTCAACATGGTTTGCGAAACTTTTGCCCAGGGAGACTCGCCGATACACCGTCTTGATCCCCGTCCGCGGATACTGGCAGGACTTGTGTTTGCGGTGATGATCGCTCTGAGCGAGCGGTTCTGCGTTCTGGGCAGCGCGCTGGCCATTTCCCTGCTCGTCGCTATGGCGGCCCATCTTCCCCCCAGAGCCACGTTGCGGCGTATGCTGGGGGTGAATATCTTTGTTCTCGTTCTTTTTCTGGTTCTGCCCTTCTCGTATGAGGGAACATCTTTCTTTGAAATCGGCCCCCTTTCCTATTCCCGAGCCGGACTTTTCAAAGTCATGCGGGTGGGGCTGAAATGCAACGCGATTGTGCTTCTTTTGAC
>JAGXLK010000784.1 GCA_018334735.1 Planctomycetota bacterium
TTTCCCCGACAATAGGGAGTGGTACTCTTTGGTCAATCCGTTTGTTTCGATAGCCGCCGTTGACATATAGGGCCCCGGAATTTAACACTTCGTTACATCCGTGGGAAGAATTGCTGGCAGACGCCTTGTTGGCTACCTTCTCAATTGCTCTGACAAGGCTAGCCCGGATTTTTTGCTGTAGAAGCGCTTTCAACGGTATCCAGTAAACAAGCCGCGTGCAATTTGGCAATAGTCGGTTCAAATTATCCGTAAACCCCGAGTTAGAAACATACCAATTGAATACGATAGAGTCAAACGAATGTTAGAGTGTAAAAATTGCCGACAGAAAGCAGAAAGCGTTTCGAATCATGTTAGGAACAGGCAATGAGCCGATACGCATGCCAACGGGCAGAGCACCTTATCAGCGTGAATTCTTTGGACTGCGAGGCCCCATTAAAACGAACCGGCTGAAAATCCTGCAAGGCTTCAAAAATTGACAGATTGCACTGCACGATAGGATTGATTTTCCAACTTGACAGGATCAACGAATCTTTATATCATTAAGACATCATTAAGAGATTGAAGCTGTGGAGGGTTTGCGATGGCGGATGCTATGACGCGACGGTTCGCGGCCGATGAGTTGAAAGATGATATTCGTGAACGGATCGAGGATGGCAGATTGCATCCGGGTGAGCCGATTGCGGGGATTTCCACGCTGGCGGACCGGTACGATATCGCCTACGGGACGGCTCGTAACGCGATACGAGACCTGGTGGGAGAAGGTATTCTGACAAGCAAGTGGGGCAAAGGGACGTTTGTGGCGCCCGAAGCGCCCGAGCGAACCACCGATTCCTGCCGGTTCATTGCCCTGGGATACCCCCTGGGAAAACATCCCGAAATCCTGCATCAGCTTCAGGAGACGGTGACGGAGCGAGGGGCGACGCTGACGCTTCACAACGCGTCTGAGGACAACCAGTGTCCGGAAATGGAGAGAAAATTCCTGGAAAACATCCAGCGGAAAGGTTTCCAGGGAGTGGGGGTGTTCGCCACACCGGTTCCTCCCACAAACGTCGACTACTACCGCGAACTCAGGTCGAATGGTATGAAGGTCGCTTTGCTGGCCCCACCCGCGTATGATGTGAGCCAGGAGACGATCTTTCTGCCCAACCATCGTCGGGGAGGTTACCTGGTGGTCAGGGAACTGGAACGGAGGGGGTTTCGTAATTTCGTCTTCCTTGCCTCACATGATCTGGCCGTCTACAAGGACTGGATGATCGAAGGGGGGCGTCATGCCGGGTTGGAGACCGATGCCACGGTGCGGGCTGTCCGGGAGGGCGTTGAGATGTGGAAGAAGCCTCCGACCCTTCAAGGAAAGGATCTCGTCGATTGGCTTTCCTCGCTGAATCCCAATACAGCTGTGCTGGCGTGCAAATCCGACCATGCGGCCGTGATCGAGGAGGCACGACAAAAATGTGATGCGCAGGTGCGGGAGCGGCTGTGCGTGGCGTCGTGTTTTCTGCCGCCAAAGGCCGGATACGAGTCGGTTCCGCGCGTTCAGTATGATATGGCCCGGTTGCTGGAGGACACAATAGATTACCTGTTGGAGGATGACATCCCGGCGGATGTGCCCGTCCAGCGGTGGGAACAACCGGTCTTTGTGCCCGGTTATCTGAAAGAGTGAAATAACAAAACAGATCTATATCGCAGGCTTTCAAGTGGGAGGGAGAGACGATGGGAGGGACATTGTAGAAAAAGATAGTGGGATTCATATTGGTCCGGGATGAAGAGCTCAGAAGCGTGCGCGTCTCATGAATTGTTGTGGCCTCCCGCGGCCCTGTGCCGCGGGGCGCCACGATTAGCTCACTACGTGCGGTAAACTCACACATTGCCCTCCATCGGCCCTGCGCCGATGGAGACAACGGACTAACAGAAGGTAAAGAAAACGAAAAAGCGGACTAACCCTGCCCTGAACATATTTTGTGAGGTATCATAATGCAATACCCCAACATTTTGTGGATCACCACCGATCAGCAGCGTTATGACACGATTGGTGCGCTGGGCAACCCGCACATCAATACGCCGAACCTCGACCGGTTGTGTGCGGAAGGGGTAGCGTTCACCCGCGCCCACTGCCAGTGTCCCATCTGCACGCCCAGCCGGGCCAGTTTTCTGACGGGACTTTACCCCAGCACCGTGCATGTGAATATAAACGGTAACGCCCATTTCCCGGAAAACGACCGGGTTAAGCTCCTCACACGGCGTCTCGCTGACGTCGGATACGATTGCGGATTGTCGGGGAAACTGCACATTGCCTCCGCCTGGAACGGCGTGGAGGAGCGCACCGATGACGGATATCGTCGATTCTGGTACAGCCATGGTCCCCTGCAGGGATACCAACATGGTAATCAGTACATGAAATGGGTGGAACAGCAGGGCGCCTTCGAGGAAGTTTTCGAGGAACGACCGGTTCGCGGGCCCCGGAAGCCCAGCGGGGTTGCCACCCAAAAATACGCTTATCGGGATGATGTCCCCGCTAAATACCATCAGACGACGT
>JAGXLK010000785.1 GCA_018334735.1 Planctomycetota bacterium
ACCGGCGGCGATACGGAGCGCATCGACCACCTTTTCCGGCAGAGCGGCCTGTGCAGAGACAAATGGACCGAGCGCTCCGATTACCGGCAGGCTACCATCGGTTTCGCCCTGAAAGAGCGAGGGGAAACCTACCGGCCTGCACAGGCCGGCGAGTCAGGAGTCGATATCTCGGCCATTGCCGGTCCAAAGGAGAAAACCGAAACATACGACCACACCGATCCAGGACCGATCCCCGAGCGTCTTCTTTACGTGCCGGGTTTTGTGGACGAGGTGATGCGTTACACCCTGGAAACCGCTCCCTATCCGAACCGTCCGCTCGCGTTCGGCGGGGCGCTCGGCCTGCAGGGTCACCTGGCAGGGCGCAAGGTGCGCGACAGCGCCAACAACCGCACGAATCTTTACATTCTTATCCTCGCCAACTCCGGCACCGGTAAGGATCATCCGCGGAAGGTCAATCAGATGGTCTGCCAGGAGGTGGGCCTTGCCGATTCCCTCGGTGATGCGTTTGCCAGCGGGGAAGGGATAGAAGACCGCCTGTTTACCTGCCCGGCTATGCTGTTTCAGACTGACGAGATCGACAAAGTCATAATTGCCATGAAGGAGGGCCGGGAGCAGCGTTTCGAGGGCATTATGCAGATGCTGCTCAAGATGTACACCAGTTCAGATGGTCTCTACCCAATGCGTGTAAAAGCTGGCAAAGAACATCAGTTCATTGATCAGCCGTCACTGAGCATCATGGGTTCGGCCGTTCCCGGGCATTACTACGAGGCAATGTCCCCCAAAATGCTCACCAACGGATTTTTCGCCCGGATGCTGGTCATCGAAGCGGGCTCGCGCGGGCAGGGCCAAGAACCGGTTGTGCGCGAACTGCCCGAGAGCATCACCGACAGAGCCAGGTGGTGGGCCGAACTCAGATCCGGCACCGGAAATATGGAGAACTGGCATCCGGTCCCTACCGTTGTCGACTACACGACGGAGGCTCGCAGGCTCATTACCGAGTTTCGCGCGACTACGGACCGGCAATACGGGATGGCTGAGGAAAACGAAGACGGGGTGGCCATGACCATCTGGGCCAGGGCGGGGCAGAAAGCCCGTCGCCTCTCTCTCATCTACGCCTGCAGCCGTGATC
This sequence comes from Planctomycetota bacterium, assembly GCA_018334735.1. The sequence goes on from JAGXLK010000785.1 coordinate 1,130, forward strand.
CGGGAGATTTGCGCATAACGGTCGATGCCGTCCGGTGGGCAACCCAATTTGTCGAACACCAGACCCGGCGAATGATGTTCATGGCTTCTACCCATGTGGCGGATAACCCCTTCCACGCGGAGTGCCTGAAGGCCCTGGAGAAACTTCGCAGAGCGCCTGGAAATGAACTCGACCACAGCACGCTGCTGAAACGAATGAAGATGCGAGCAAAGGACTTCCGGGAGCTGATCGAAACGATGAACGAACGCGGCGATATCGGGATAAGGCGCGTGCCGACTGCCGGGCGAACCGGCACTTACTACTACCTGGCAGGTGACGAAAAAACGGGTGAATAAGAGGGTGAATTGTGAAAGAGGCACATCAATCAGCGAATTCCGCGAGTGAAGAGAGAAGAAGCAAGGTGAATAAGCGAAGAAAGAAGAATAGGTCGAGAGAGGCTGAGAATAGGATATTTAATAATAGTACTACTTCTTTCCCCTCTTTCACCCGTCCCCTCTCGCGCCTTCATATGACGCTTATATGCGCGCGTGTACAGGGGGGGTGGTGAAAGTGAGTAAAGAAGTCGATTGCCGATGAGTTTCCACTTACGCAGAAAGGAAAAGCACATGACCCAACCGACCAGACAGGACGCACTCGATGCAGCAAACGTTTTCTTCACGGCCCTGAACGTGATCCTCTGCGACAGGGAAAATAGCCCCGCCAAAAGCCAAACTGTCGCGCGGCGGGCCGCCAGCCTCCGCGCGTCGATGGTCTGCCTGTCTGTGGCCGACCAGATGGGAGTGGATTTCCGGCGCCTGGAACGCGTGGCCACGCACCTGACCCGGCAGCATCTGCCAAAGGAGGATACCGCTACCCGCGAGATGATGCAGCGGTTTGTGGACGAGCTGAAGGATTCTCAGGCGATGCGCAACTGATAGGAGATACGCCCCGTGACCCAAATACATATTTTCAGGGCCGCTCAGAGGCCAACAGAGGGCGAGATGGCCAAATGGCTTTTCCGGGTGAGAAAATGGTTCCTTCGCGGCGATATGGGGCCTCTACGGCGCGCGAATCCGTAACCGAGCACAGAAAGTTTGTTTGAACAAAAAAACTCTTCTTGCTGTTCGCCGCTCTGCCGTGTGCTGCCGTGTGCTGTCGCGTATTGCCGCGAGCAATGACGTCCAAAAGATCCGTGAAGGAGGCCCGAAACATGCAGCCTGATCTGACGGTCCGAGACATCTGCAAACTGATGGAAGTGCACCCCGATACCGTGCGTCGTTTGGCCCGGCAAGACAGGTTGCCGGGTGCATACAAGGTCGGTCGCCAGTGGCGGTTCGCCCGGGAGGCAATCGATGAGTTGCGCGGCCGGATCGTGCGGTCCACCTATGAGCGCGGGATCGAGCTATCGGATCTGGATGTTGAGGA
>JAGXLK010000786.1 GCA_018334735.1 Planctomycetota bacterium
ATGAGTGTCAGATCACCCCGGTAACCTGCAGCTCGCCATCTTTGTCTTCCAGAATAAAATAGTGAGATAGCGTCTTTCCGGCGAAGCCAATTTCAACGAGAGCCTTGTATCGGCCATTCATCTTCTCGACGTTTTTCACTCTGGGTTTTTCAGCTCCGTACAACCAGGCAGGCATCCGTTTTTTCTCCGATGCTGACGCCCCCTTTGCCTCGGCAAAATATGCTTCAACCGCCGTTGTTACCTGCTTCATTTCTTTTTCGGAGGTCCCGGACGTGGAGTATTCCCCTCCGCATCCGGCAAACGAAAGAATCGGCAGAGCGAGAACCAACAAAATTATCCAACCTTCTGAAAAAAAGGGCCGAGCGTCGGTGACTGTGGGAGCCAAAATAGAGATCCTTTCAATGTGAAAATCATTCAGAGTATTTGGTCCGTACCAATTTACCAATCTCTTTTCCGAATCAGCAGTACCAGGAAAAAGGGCCCACCCAGCATTGCCGTCAAAACCCCCACCGGCAGCTCCGTCGGCGCCAGCACGGTCCGGGCGAACGTGTCGGCGATCGCCAGGAACGCAGCCCCCGCGAAAAAAGATCCGAACAGCAATACCCGATGGTCCGGTCCGAGAATCAAGCGAATTGTGTGGGGTATGATCAAACCCACAAATCCGATCGGACCGGCCACCGAGACAATCGAAGCCGTCAGGAGCGATCCTCCCACAAACGCACTGATCTGAACCGCCGGGACGTTGAGACCGCGTCCGGCCGCAAGCTCTTCGCCGAAAGCGAGCTGGTTGAGATTGCTCAACTGGCTGAACAGTAAAACAACGGCTGGCAGATAAAGCGGGAGCACGGCCGCCAGTGTTCTGTAACTGTTAACCTGCAAACCGCCCATGAGCCAGCGGTCCAGGCGGACCAGTTTGTGCGGGTCGGCCATATACCGGACGAACATGATCATCGCCGAAGCCACCAGGGCCATCGTTACGCCCGCAAGAAGGAGTTTCAGTGTGGAAAACCGTTCTTTATGGCGGGCCAGCAGATAGATAATTATCATGACGCCGAGCGAACCCGCCAGGCCGCAGATCTGCACCATCCCGAACGCACCGAACGATGGAAAAGTGAGATCGAAGAGTATTGCAACCGCGGCACCGAGCGCTCCACCGGCCGAGACCCCCAGCGTATGGGGGGTCGCGAGTGGATTGCGCAGAAGCGCCTGAAAAACCGCGCCGGCCACCGCAAGCCCGCCGCCGGCCATAAGCGCCAGGAGAACCCGTGGCACCCTCTGATAAATCACGATGTTAAACGGAATCTCCTCGGCGGGTCCACCGCCGGGCAAAAGTATCGAGAACACCTCTCCCACACCGAGGGCAGCCGACCCAAAAAAAACGCATACGATGCCCGCCAGGAGGCTGATAACAAGAAATACGGCAATTATCAGACCCAGTTTGCGCGCGCTCAGGTCATGTCTGATTTTGTTCACGAGTTTTCTTCCCCAGCACCAGAACCATCGGTTTTCCCGTTACCGGGTGGCCCACAACCTTAACCGGTGTATCATAAGCGCTGGCCAGCAATTCCTGATCCATCACTTCTTCCGGTTTTCCTTTGCGCTCCAGCGACCCTTGATGTAAAAGTGCCAGAACATCGCAGTAACGGCTGGCGGTGTTCAGGTCGTGTGTGACCACCACCACGGCCATCTCTTTGCGCGATATCGTCCATAGCAGATCAAAAACGTGCGATTTGTGGTGAATATCCAGTGATGCGCTCGGCTCGTCCAGAAGGAGAACGCGTGGTTCCTGCGCCAGGACACTCGCCACGAGAACCCGTTGTTTTTCCCCGCCAGAGAGACTGGAGAAAAATCTGTTCCCGAGATCTTCGGATTCGGTTTCGGCCAACGCTTCAGAAATCACCTCCTGATCTCCCGCTGTCAGAAGTCCGAAAGCGCCCTGATACGGGTGACGTCCGAGGGCAACCACTTCACGAACGGTGAATTCGAAGGAGGATTCAGGACTTTGTGGCAGAAACGCTACCTCCCGGGCAAAGTTCCTTCGTTTCATCGATGGTACCGGGTGTTCGTCAATCGTAACCTCCCCGGCAGAAGTCGAAAGAAGACCCGCCATTATCCGCAAGAGCGTGCTTTTGCCGGATCCGTTAGGCCCGACGATCCCCAGCATTTCCCCCGCATGCACGTCGAGCGTAACATCCTGCAGACGGAATTCCCCCTCTCCGTAGGAGAAAGAACAGTTATTGACCGACATCACCGGTTGCATGCGTGGATCTTTCCATAATGGAGGGATGGAGAAATTCAGCGAACCTGCGGGCGATTTTCGTCAGGCGAGGCCCCGGCAAAAGGGCGTACGTCGCGCCGATCGCGTAGATCCGGCCGGTTTTGACGGCCCGGATCGAAGACAGTTCGCTCCACGCCTCCCGGATCCTGGCTTTTCTTTTATTGTCAAACATACCTTCTCCATGAAGTTCGATGATGACTTCCGGAGATCGCGAGGTGACCGCCTCTTTCCCGACGCTTGAGTAGTTCTT
>JAGXLK010000787.1 GCA_018334735.1 Planctomycetota bacterium
GAACGAAGTCGGGCCTTTGTAGGCGCGCGGGACCTTTTCGGTGTCGCGGAAGGGGAGGAGGAGTTCGGCTTTTTCAACCTGCCACCCCCGTTTCATTTTGTCGACGATTTTCCGGGCGGCTCCGGGAAATCGCACCAGAACGCGCCGGTGAACGGCATCGAAACAGGTGGCTCCGACAACGCTCTGCAATTTCCACGGGACACGTTTCCCTTCGGCGTTTTTCATGTGTTTCGGAACGCGGTATTCGGCATAACCTCCGTGGTAGTCGAGATTGCACCAGACGGCCTGTTTGCTTTTGAGCGCTTTTCCGTAGCTGTAGTCGGCGGTTTTTCCGTCGGCTCTGAGGACGACCGGCAGGTCCCAGAACCAGCGTGTGCCGCTTATCCCGGCCGTCTGGGGGTTGTCGAGAACGAGCGTATTTTTCTGTTCTGCAGCAGGGACGAGAGTGCAGAACATCAGAACCAGGGCGATTGTGACGCGAAAAATCGACAAAAATGTTCTTCTCATGTTACTGAACTCACTTTCGCAAAAGGACACCGATTTTCTTTGCTTGCGCAAAAGAAAGCGTTTTTCAATGATGCTCAGGCCAGTCAATAATGCTGTTAAGTTCGTCGTTCGAGGACGGATACGGGTTTGTGTAGGCGTTATAAGTGACGCCTTTGTAGACGACCTGGTAGCAATCTCTCATTACGGGCGTGTTGAAGCTCGGCACGTGGTAGAAATTTCCCGGCACGACTTCTTCATTCACAAAAACTGCATGTCCGTCAAGATAGGCGTAGGTGTGGCCGGGTTTGTTGGTGTGTGGGGTCAGTTCGACTCGTTTTGCGTAGTCATTGCAGCCCGAGTAGCCCGGATCTCTGTTCGGATCTTGATCCCACATGAGAGCAAATCCGGATGCGTTGGAAAAATGGTTCATCCGCATTGTGAAGTATCGCTGGGTTCTGGACGCGTTTCGCCATGCGGACCACCGCCGCCAGGCCCTGAAACCTGTGTTCGTGTGAATTGTTCCTCGTTCGTCTGCGCCGCCGAAATAGAAGTAGGTTCCGAAGACCGCCCGGGTGCCCGGACGCGGGTCCCAGAAACTGGAGGTTCCGTTGTATTCCGGCCATGAATTGTCCCAGCTGCCGGTCTGCTGTCTGATTTTGCTGCGGTTCTTTTCGTAGACCGCAACCGGATAAGTATGGTATGTGAAGATGGTATGGACGGTCGGACACAGGAGCGTTTCGCGATTGAGATAATCGTTCTGAAAAAGGTCACCAACCTGGCGTCCCGTCAGTCCAGTATCAGGGGTAAAACTATGGTCGGGGATTTTTGAATCATGGTCGTTGGCCCAGAGATTGAATCCCATCGATGATTGTCGCATGTTGTTGACACATGTGATGATCCGAGCGTGTTCTCTGGCCTTCTCCAGCGCCGGCATCAGCATGGCTGCCAGGATGGCAATGATGGCGATCACCACGAGCAGTTCAATCAGCGTGAAACCTGCGTCCTCGCGCTTCCACATTGTCCTGAGCCTGTCGAAGGAGAGTTCAATCAGGGTGAAAGCGATTCGTTTTTCTTTTTTCCTGTGGTCATACATCATAACGAGCTCCAGAATTGTTCGATATTTGTGAACCGGACCACCAGAGTTATTCCGAGGCGAATCCGCCGCCGGTCATGCCCCGTTTCTCGGGATCGACGGTGAAATAGCCGGAGCCTTCAAAATCCAGACGCAGCTGCAGATCGCCGGAGGCGTCTTCCTCAAGCTGACGCGGGACACGGTAGCCGCGGGGGAAAGGGCGCACCTGCTCCGGGTAACTGACATGCCAGGAGTGCATGTAAACGTCCATGATCCACTCACCGCTACCGTCGCACCGCATCATATTGATGCCCGGAGCGGCCAGAGCAACGCCTCCCGGCGCGTGGGGCTGGAAATCTCCGTATCTGCGCCCGGCATCAAAAGAGAAAGGGAATTGAGAGGGAGTGACATTCCGTTTCTTCCAGAACCGGTTCATCCGGAAGAGACTGTACCCGTAACGGTCGCCATTCGGATTCCCCGAACTAACGGGCCCGCACCCGGCCAGAATATAATTTATGCGGGTGACAATCGTGCTGTAATAATGGGACCGAAACCGGTCGGGATCACGATCGCCATAAGGACCGCTGGGACAATACGCGATGTTTTCCACGTTGGCGATGACACGGTCGGAAGGCTGATCTGGATCAACCCCAGTGGAGAAAGGGATGCCCGCGTATTCTTCGAAAAAATCGTGGTGCCACGTGAACGGCTCGCCAGCTGGCCCAGGACCCTGCGGACCCCACGTCGGGTTCGAGCCGTCCCAAAAAGACGGAGCGTGACGGTTGGTGCCCGGCGGAACCACACCGTCGTGATCCATCGTAAAAAGCTGAGCCGCCTGATACCACTGCCGCTGGTTGCCAAGACAGACCGCGCGGCGTGCGCTTTCCCGCGCCTTCTCCAGCGCCGGCATGAGCATGGCCGCCAGGATGGCAATGATGGCGATCACCACCAGCAGTTCTATGAGGGT
>JAGXLK010000788.1 GCA_018334735.1 Planctomycetota bacterium
ACGCGACCTTTCAGATCCATGGGTGCCTTGGTTTTCAGTATTTCGAGTTCCGCCCCGCTCATCAGGCGAATATGGTCACAAAGCTCTTTCGCTGCATCCTGTTCGTCCCTGGCAGGTTTATCGGGAATCACCAGGACAGCCTGAGGCTTCCCGTTCTCGACAAGCGTCACGGCCGAGGCGCTACGGCAGCCCACTGGGCTGACCAGGATCAAGGCAAACAGCACAACCAAACAGCACCTGAAGATCGAGCAAGAACGAAGCGAACCCATGATCAATCCCTCCACATGAAAAACATGGTTCCAAAACCCATTGCAGCTTGTGGCATAAAAACTTTCCGCACCTGCTTCTGGAGATTGTACTGCCGCGGTTTGCTATCGTCAAAGGATCAACAACACTAAGGGGGCCCGTACGTGCCATCGGACGGCACCATTGTCGCCCCGCCATGGCCCCACCATGGTTCCAGATCGTCCGGTTTGTACCACGCGACGCTGCCATCAAAAAACAAAACGTGCGTCCCGCCCACGGCTTCCATTCCCCTTCCACCGATGCTGGCCGAATCGTCCTGGAAAAACTGGTAAGCGGTGTTGTAATTGGCCCCGAAATCCCTCGCAACCATCTTCTCCTGTGGGGAATCTTTTGGATGAGCGTAGCATGTGAATCCTTGCGAAGGAGCATCAAAAGTAAAATCGGTCATCATAACCCGGCGGGAACCGGGAGCCGTTATTTGAAAAGGAGGCGCAGCATGGCGCCAGGAGAAACCCCATATGAACGAATACGGGCAGTTATCGCTGCCCTGACGCTGGGCCAGAGTCATCGTCTCAGGGTCCCAGAAATTGCCGGGGGCATTTAATGGGGAGAACCAACCTCCGGATGGGCGGTGGCCGGGCCAAAATCGTACTGTTCCATGGCCATCAGAATGTAGTAATTGTCCCGTGGGAAGTGCCATGTCGAACCGTTGGTGCCGTAATTGCAGACGTACCAGAGAACCCCATGCCGCCAGGGAAGCGACCCCTCATTATCGCCCGCATAAAGTGTTAGCCCCGTTGCCATCTGTCGAAAATTGCTCGCGCATACGGCCCGCCTGGCAGACATACGGGCACGCTCAATGGCCGCCATCAGCATTGCCGCCAACAGCGCTATAATGGCAATAACAACCAGAAGCTCAATCAGCGTAAACGCCCGACAAGTGGGACGAATTCTCCGGGGTCTCTCAGCACATATCGATCCCTCAAAGGCTTTTTTAGAAAACCGTAACCCTTCAAAACTGCGCCAACAAGAATTTTTTTCATAACGCAAAATAATACTTTCTCAGAGGTACGGTCTAAGACTAACTATCTAAATCCCTTTCCCAATGAGTGTAGAGCCGAGACGGGAAATCGTCAACTATCACCGGCCCATTTTACTGCCAAACGATGTGCCTTCAAAACCCAACCGTACACTCTGATTGCCAGCGGCCGTCGCTCAGGCAAATAGTTGTAACAGCTGAAAAAATTTGATCTTGTGCATCAATCTGTGTAATATCTTAGTAATGTCCCGTCACAGAAAAGAATTTAGAGTGGAGGGGAAAAATGACAAGGTTTCGGCTGTGCTGCTACTTGGCAATTGCTCTGGCAGTTTTTGCCGGGTGTGCCACATACAAACAAGGTCGCCCCGAAGTATACGAAAAACCCGATATTAAACGCGTCGCAATCCTACCCTTCGAAAACCCAGAGTTCACCGATCAAATCACCGAGATTCTCGTCCACAAATCCAAATGGGGGATCATGGATCGCGCTTCGATGGAACAAATTCTCCGCGAGCAGGATCCTCTCCATAGTGATGGCAAATTTGATAGAGAGACTGCTGTTCATATTGGCAAAATAGCCGAAGTGGATGCAGTTCTATTCGGAGATTACTCGGCTTCTCGCACAGTAATCAAGATGGTCAATGTCAAAACCGGGGAATTTCTTGTATACAAAAACGTCGATCTGACCGATTGCGCTGACATGCGCTTAAAAGCCGCTTATTGCCTCCAGCATCTCCTACCCCATGCGATAAAAATGCAAGCGGGTAAACCTGTAAAAGTCTTTCATGGCGACAATGTTGACCAAAAAGATCCCCTTGAGCTCGAATGACTGCGCCTGAGACAAAGTTGCAAAATCACTACACAGGGAATGATGGGCAATCTAATCAGGGCCGTTTGCCCTACCTTACCTCCCACTAAATTCGCCTTGAAACCACCGGCATCCAGCCCAGTATGTCAATTTTCGATACACTTACTGGAACCCGTCTGCTACCCTCATGCCTACCGCAACCTTGTGCTGACAAACCGGACCAGCTTACCACAATAAAGAAAGTAAACTTTCCCAAATAATACAATGAAAATAATTTCTGACTGGCATATCCATTCCCGAAACTCCTGCGACGGTGCCTGCATGAAGTTGGCCGATCTCGTTCGCGAAGCCAAAACACTTGGCATTACAGACTTCGGAGTGACAGATCACATACAAACCCCCTTTAATCTGCCTGATATTGCCAGCTCACGG
>JAGXLK010000789.1 GCA_018334735.1 Planctomycetota bacterium
GAGGGATCCGGCGGCACAAAATTGTCGCGTCTGGAAGGAGCTGTCGATCTTTGCGCTGAGTTCATACACCGGCGGGAAGCGGATCGAATCGGAGTGGTAGTATTTGGCGGATCCGCGCTGACTCAGTGTCCATTGACGTTCGATCGGGATCTCGCTTTGGAGTTGCTGAACTATGTTGAACCTCAGATCGCCGGACGGCGGACCGCTCTCGGGGATGGGATTCTTCTATCAGCCGCACGTTTGCGCGAAAGGGGAGGGGCTGTGATCGTGCTGTCCGACGGAGCGAATACGGCCGGCGATATCAGCCCGAAAATGGCGGCCCGGAAAGCACGCAATCTCGGCGTAAAAATCTACAGCATCGGGCTCGGATCCGAGGGCAAAGTGCCGGTTCCCGTCCGTATGCCATCGGGACGGACCGTTCTGCGGGAGAAGGATTACCCTCTGGACGAAGAGGCGCTGAAACGGGTGGCATCAATAGGTGGCGGGAGATATTATCGGGCAAACGATGTCGATACGCTGTCGCAGGTATTCCGGGATATTGATCGACTCGAGACGAAACCGACGCCCGAGGTCAAACGACTCCCCATCGGATCGTGGCGCCGGGCGCTGATATTCACCGCGGCGGTGGCGCTGGGGTTTTTGATGTTGCTCTCGTCCGTCTTTTTGCGGACCGCTCCGCGGATGGGATGATCCGACAGCGACAAAAGAACATTTGTCGGTCTCTTGTTGCGGCAGAAAACAAGTCCTCATACGGCGTGGTAAATTCGCTCAAAGGCATTGATTCAGCATCGGGAAACGGGTAGTATTTCGCAACGATTCAGAGAGATAGCAACACTGAAGTTTCAGATTTGATGTTTGGGGAAGATACTATGACACAAGAATCTGTTTCAGCAGCAGACGCTTTTTTGGGATGGAAGTTCGGCATGATGCTCAGCTTCAATATGAGCACTTTCCATGATATGACATGGACTAATGGTTACGAAGATCCGGCGACTTTTGCGCCTGATAAATTGGACTGCGGTCAGTGGGCCGATGCGGCAACCAAAGCCGGCATGAAGTATGGCGTTCTGACGGTTAAGCATACCGGCGGTTGGTGCCTGTGGGACAGTCAGTATACATCACATGACGCGACTGCATTTATCAATTACAAAGATGGCAAAGGCGATATTGTACGAGAGTATGCCGAATCATTTCGGGAACGGGATCTTAAAGTCGGGTTCTACTACTGTTTCCCGGGCGATTTTTCGGGAAAATTGGGAAATGTTCTACCGGAAGGTGCTCGGGATCTTCACGGAATGCCACCTGAAGCGGAAGGCAATTACGCCGGTTTTATCAAAAAGCAGTTGACTGAATTGCTCACCCAATATGGTAGTGTCGATTTGATGTGGATCGATCAGTACGCCAACCGTTACACCGGTGAACAGTGGAAGACATTGAAAGGGCACATTAAGTCCCTTCAGCCAAACTGCCTCGTTATTGGCAACAACAGTATCGATGGGCAGGAAACGGATGTCCATAGTTATGAATATCCGTGGCTGAAACCCAATGCTCCCGAGAGAGCCTTGCCACCTGAAGATAATGATGTTCCAGCCGAGGTCTGCGATAAAATGGGGCCGGGCTGGTTCTGGAAATCCTGGGAGGATGAAACGAATCTGATGGAGGCTGAGGAAGTTGTTCGCATGTTGAGGTTATGTAACAGCAGGATGGCCAATTATTTATTGGATGTTGCACCGGATAAATCCGGACTGATTCCAGATCACTCCGTCCAGCGGTTGGAGGAAGTCGGCGAGCTGCGTTCTGGTCCGTAGCGATTGTGCACGCGCGAAAAAGCACGGACTGGCGGTTTCCGTGGTTTGGGAAGGTAATGTCACATAGGTTTTTGTTCCCGGGGACGGAACAATGTTGCATTCCCATGTGGCGGAATAGCGGGCGAAGAGGGACTTGAGGCGGCGAACTGCAGGGAAATAGCAACATTCACGGTGAATTGGGCCGCATTCTGAACCCCAGCCCCGCGAACGGGGCTGAAGTCCAGTCTGCTTGTGGCTCTGAAACCTTTCAGTACGACTCGTGCGTCTCGCGCGTTCTTGAGCCGGGTAATTGGGGTGTATGCCCTCCACGGGGCGGTATCTGCGAGTTCCGGAACTTTATTCGTTTATATTCAGTATCTGCCGCAACGTGTGGATATTCTGTCGGTCCTGTTCGACGGATTCCCATGGTGTCTCGAGGATCATGGGCAACCCCGAGAGTGCTCTGTGGCCGAACAGGTTTTTCAGGCCTTCCAGGCCGATCTGGCCTTCGCCTAAATGTTCGTGCCGGTCTCTTCCGCTGCCGGCCGGATCCCGCGAATCGTTGGCATGCAACAACCGCAGTTTGGCCCGTCCAACCGTCCGGTCGACGTCGTTAATCAGACGTTCGACTTCTTCGGACCGGCGAAAGTCATATCCGGCCGCGAATGCATGGCACGAATCGACGGCGATACCGGTCTCGGAGATGGCGTCCCAGATCGGAAGAG
>JAGXLK010000790.1 GCA_018334735.1 Planctomycetota bacterium
TTGGCACGCGGTGTTCAGGTTCTACGCCAACTTTTCCCGACGGAGATTTTTTCTGATACGTTAGCAACGGATGTGGATTGGGTTTTACCGTGCGTCAGTATCGAGTCGCGGCCGCGTTTCCGGTGGCGGGGACTCCATTTGGACGTCTCCCGGCACTTTTTTGGTGTCGATGCGGTTTGCCGCTACATTGACCTGCTGGCGATGCACGGTTTCAACGTGTTTCACTGGCATTTGACCGATGACCAGGGCTGGCGCATTGAAATCAAAAAACATCCCCGGCTGACCGATGTTGGTTCACAGCGACCTTATACACTGGTTGGTCACGAAAGCGCGCGGCCGCGTCACTACGATGATGAGTCGTATGGCGGCTTTTACTCACAGGAAGAGGTCCGGCGGATCGTACAGTATGCGGCGAAAAGACGTGTCAATATTGTCCCGGAGATCGATATGCCGGGGCACATGCAGGCTGCCATTGCGGCGTATCCCGAATTGGGGAATACGGCTATGACCCTCACACCGCGCTGCCACTGGGGGATCAGCCAGCACATACTCAATCCCCAACCATCAACCGTCCGTTTCATGCAGGAGGTGCTGGAAGAGGTCACGGACCTGTTTGGGTGGCGTTTCATACACGTGGGCGGGGATGAAGCGGTCAAAGTTGAATGGAGTGAGAGCCGAGGTGCTCAGGAGCGTATGAGCGAACTGAAACTGGCAAGTGAGGCACAGATGCAGAGCTGGTTTATCAGCCAAATGGACCAGTTTTTGACCGAGCGAGGTCGCCGGTTGATCGGTTGGGATGAGATTTTGCAGGGCGGACTGGCGCCGGGGGCCGCCGTTATGAGCTGGCGGGGAATTGATGGAGGAATCGAAGCCGCACGACAGGGGCATGATGTCGTGATGTGCCCGAATAATAGCACGTATTTTGACCACTACCAGGCCGAACCGGTCGAAGAAGAACCTCTGGCTATTGGTGGATTGACCGCCCTCAGGGACGTCTATGAATATGAGCCCATTCCAGATGAGATGACGGATGCGGAGGCGAGTCACGTGTTGGGGAGCCAGGGCCAGTTGTGGACGGAATACATTGAGAATTTGGAAAAGCTGGAATATATGGCCTATCCCCGTGCCTGCGCTCTGGCGGAAGTGACGTGGACCGAATCGTCCCGGAAATCATGGGGAGATTTCCAATCCCGACTGGATGTCCATCGAGAACGTTTGGACAGGCTGCATTAAGATGGGCGATAGATCGGATTCTCGGCCCATAAGGAGGATGCATAATGAAGGTTTTACTCATCAAAGGTAGCCCCCGCGAAAATGGTAATACCTCGCAGCTCGGTGAAAGACTGCTTGATGCAGCGGAAGAGGAAGGCCACGACACTCGAAAACTGTCTCTTGTCCACCTCTCGCTCGAGCAATGCACTGCATGCATGGCGTGCCAGTCGGAGGGCCGCTGTGTAATGCGCAACGATGATATAAAACAGGTAGAAAATGCTATCTTATGGGCCGACGTTATGGTGCTGGCGACGCCCACGCACTGGGGCAACATGTCTTCGCTTATGCTCGCCATGTTCGAGAGGTTGTTTGGATTCTTAATTCAGGAGAGGGCTCGCGGCGCGCCTTTAGCGCTGAATGCGAAGGGTAAGAAGGCGGTGATCATTACTGCCTGCAGCACGCGCTGGCCGCTGAACTGGATATTCAACCAGAGCCGATCTGTGTTCAGCAGGCTCAAGGAAATCTGCCGCTACAGTGGCATTAAGATAACGAAAAAACTCGTTCTCCCGGGCACACTTGAGATGAAGGAAGTACCCACGAAGCATCTCAAGAAAGCGGCGAAAATCGGCCGGAGGCTCGGTTAGAAAGGTTTTGCCCATTTCAGGAGCAAGAGATTGAAAAGTGCCGTGAGCAGCTGATTGCGCAATGGTTAGATCCCAGTAGTGCGGTCCGCTGCTGTGCCCGAATTTGTGCTACCCGATGGAGTTACCTGAGCACAAGTTTTGGCGGGATGGTTTTGCATTCCTGGTCCGGCGTCTGCCCCTTGATTGCTTTTTCGAGCATTTTAACGGTTTCATCAGCAATCGTGCTGAGGTTGAGATCGACGCTGCTGAGGGGAGGATGGGCCGCCTCGCTCCATGGTGTGTTGAAATAACCCATCATTTCCACCGATCCGAGTCGATCCGGGTTTCCCGATCTAAGGATCCTCTGGATTTGCCAGACCAGGACATCCATGTATGAGAAAACCACAGTGGCGCCGAATTTATCCGGGTCGAGAGCCGACAGGACTTCCTGTTCATCGAGGATTGGTTTTCTGTCCTCCCAACCGTTGACCGTCACCGGTTTCCAGTCCCGGCCGGATGACTCCCACCATTCCCTGAATGAATGGACATGCCGGGCAACGTGAGAGATCTTGTCTCCATAGATTTGACTTGGTTGTGGTGCGGCCAGCAGAGCGTTTTCGTGTCCCTGTTTGGCGAAATACTCAGCCGCCATTCGTCCGCCTGCTTGGAAATC
>JAGXLK010000791.1 GCA_018334735.1 Planctomycetota bacterium
TCTACAACACGATGTTCATGTGGCCGCTGCTCGTATTCGGGTACGAAAACTTCCTGTCGCTCTGCCTCGAACCCGAATTCGAGCGAATCATGGACGAATTTGCCGAGATCAACCGGCGGGTCTTCCGGGCGTTCGCCAGACTCCCCATTAATTTCGTCGTCTGCCACGATGACATCGTCCTGTCAAACGGCCCGGTCTGCAGCCCCGACTGGATGAATAAATTCATCTTCCCACGCTACGAAGAGTTCTGGGGCATACTGAAAGACGCCGGGAAAGAAGTGCTTTTTATGGTGGACGGATGCATTGACGCGTTTGTTGATGATGTCATGGCATGCGGCGCCCGTGGGATTATCAGCGAACCGTTCAGCGACTACAAAGCGATCGCCCGGCGATACGACGATCCGTTCATCGCCGGAGAAGGCGACAACCGCGTGTTGATGCGCAACGATCCGGATGAAATCCGGGCGATGGTCGATTCCATGATCGAAACCGCGAAGATGTCCGGAGGTTACATGATGTGCATCGGCAACCATATCCCGTTCAACGTCCCCGCCGAGGCTATAAAACTGTATTTCGACCTCAGCGCCGAACTGGGCTATCGGTAGGATTGAAGGACGAGCACACTCAACGGCAAGCAGTTTGTTTGCGTCTTATTTTCCTACATCACTTTACAACGGACAGCGCATGCGACGGTACAGGTAACTCGGGGGACTTTCTACGCGCAACGTCACAGAGTGCAATTATTGCACATCAAATCCCGCATTTTGGAGAATCCTGATTTCCGCATAAAGTCTTTCAAGATTTGCCAGGTATCGTGCGTGACGAAAAGCGAGGAAAACTGACAAATGTGGAAAGCTGTTGACAGATTTTCCGCATTGGTGTATAATTATGACAACGACATAAGACGACTGGCAACGGATGGGGTTTGACATTTTCAAAACGGCCACGGAATCGCACAGTTCCTTCCTTTACCACGTATAAGGGACGTTCGCATTCGGTGGGCCATATAGGCAGTTGAATCTGTCAGCTCCGATGTGCTTTTCTCAGAGAAGGGAGGATGGAGCAATGAGCGAGAATCTGTACCCAGAAGACTTCGGGAAAAAGTTCAAGGAATACCGTATAAAAAAAGACATGACGCTTCGGGCATTCTGCCGGGAGCACGGATTTGACCACGGGAACATGAGCAAACTGGAGCGTGGGCGACGTGTGCCACCCACGGGAGAAACGCTCGACAGGTATCTCAGCGCGTTGGGGCTGGAGCCGGACAGTGAAGAGTGGAAAGGAATGCATTATCTGGCATCGGCCTGCGCCGGGAAAATACCGCCCGAAGTAATGAGCAAGAAAGACGCAGTCTCGAAATTGCCCGTCGTTTTCCGCACACTGAACCGCGAACGGCCCTCCGAAGAAGAACTGAGAGAACTGGTAGAACTCGTGCGGCGGAGTTAGTAATGGGATCGGGGCTGGTACCGTATAAGAAGGAAACCCAAATTGAACAGGCGGTGAACGAATTCCGGCAAGAGCACCGGGAATTCGCCAAAAGGCAACGGGAGAAACACGGCTATCCAGACCATCATTATCCAATCGTTGAGGTCGTCGACTTAGACCTAAAACTGGATATCATGCCACTACCTGGGCTTTACCACAGTGTGGGGCGGGCATCTGGTTATTTGGCAGCAGACCAAGAGACACTTTACATTGACAAGGAATGCTCGGAAAAAATGGAAGACACTTATCGCTACACGCTCGCACACGAGGTATCACACCTAATGTTGCACCGCGATTTGTGGGACGCTTTCAACTTCGAAGACAGCGACGAGTACGTCCAGCAGATAAGCTCACTCATCACAGACCGCGAATACAAACGAATGGAGTATCAATCCAATTTGTTTGCCGGATTGTTGCTGGTCCCTGCGAACCACCTTAGACCGATATTCAAAGAGGCAAGCGAAGAATATATTACGTTGAAGGGAAAGGCTGCCAATCTACCCCCACAGTCTGTCTTTGACCATATCCTGAAACTCGTTTGTGAGAACACTGCAAAACAATTCGTCGTCGATCCCTACAGCATACGGGTAGCTGCCGACATGAACGGGATGTCAAATTGGCTCGCAGTGCAATTATGCGGCGAGGATCACGGATTGGAATCTGAAAGACGCGTTTATAACTGAAAACGGTTTTGGGAAAGAGGCCGGGAGATGAAACACACCATGGAAGCCATATTCGGGCATTTCAGGGTACAATAAGGGAGTTAAGGGATCTCGGGGATTCGGCAGAAACCATAGCGCCACAACTGAACGGCTCATAAGACTCATAATACGCACAAAACCGCTCCACAAAGGATCACCAAAAATGAACGCTCGCCAACGATTTCTCGACGTTATGCATTTCGTAGAACCCTCCGATCGTCTGCCGATGGTCGAGTGGGCGGCCTGGTGGAATGATACGATCGACAATTGGCTGGAACAGGGTCTTCCGGAGGATAAAAGTTACGTGGAATTGCAGGAAT
>JAGXLK010000792.1 GCA_018334735.1 Planctomycetota bacterium
GGGGGAAAAGAATGTGCCGTAATGGCCCCGGGCCGTCATGCTTACGCCATTGGATTTTTTCCAGCCAAGATACGGCGCCAGCACATCGAACCAGCGTTTCTGGTGGGCGTCGTAGGTACCCGCCGGCAACGTACCCCCTCCCGCGGTATCGCCAATAACCTCCGAGCGGAACACCATATGGCCTTCCCAATCGTTCACATACTGGAACGTCGTCAGGGAAATTTGATGCAGGTTGTTGCGACAAACCGCCGCCTGCGCTACATCCCGCGCCCGCTCCAGCGCCGGCATAAGCATGGCGGCCAGGATCGCGATGATGGCGATGACAACCAGAAGTTCTATTAAAGTAAAGCCTCTGCTATTGATTTCCCGTGCCCTATTCATGCTCTTTGCCTCCCTTTAGATATTATCGCCACTTTCGATTATACCTCTCGTCTATTTTACAAGCAAAAATACCGAGATTGCTGCGGGACCCCGTTTTCGAGGTCCCTCGCAATGAAGCAGGGGCCCTTTCCCGACCATTGCGTTTCCGTCGAAACGGAAAAAGCAATCTCGTCTCCCTTCAAAAATCACGACAAACCATCCATTACTCCTTCTCGAAGCCCCACCAGGTATCATTGCTCCAGTGAGCACCCCAGCCGGGCTCTAAATCAAGTCCGTTCATCCGGGCGGCTGAGCGGTCAGCCGACCAGGTAAGTCGATTACCCCTCCCCTTATTCTGGACGGCCACGTTCATCCTGAGGCGGTCGCCGGGGCCATGCGACAGGGCACTGAGTTCTTCCCAGGGAATGGCCACTTCATAGACGTAACCCGCCTCCAGGCGCCGGACCGATACTCGAGCGCCCGCCACCCGGCAATGTTTGCCCATCCATTCGTAATCGATGGGCAACGGATGCAGATAATAAAAATCCGGGGTCCGCATCCTCATAATTTCCGCATCCCCCCCCTCCGTCGGGTAAATCATGTAAAGGTACTCCGAATTCAAGAATGCACCAAATCGATAAAGCGGATGCCCCGGAGGATAGAGTTCATATTTCGGTTTGAACGGTCGATCATCGGCACCAGCCAGTGCGAGCTGAATGTGATCTCCGCCTGCTCCCGGCATGGGTCCCGCACTAACATACGTGTAATCATAAGGAGGATTCTGCAAATTATGCAGGTTCTTACCGTTTAACAGACTCGGCAATATGTTTTGTGATGTATCCTTCACCCGCGCCATCATGTACAGATTCTGCGCGTCACTGGCAAACGCAAACTGGGCGGTAAACTTCCCCTCGCTCTCGGCCAGCTTTTTCCACGGGAACCACGCCTGCTGCTGCAGAGAAGCAGTGCTGGTGCCGCTCATAACCACCGGGATTGCCCCGAATCGTTTCCACTCCGAAATGTTCCCATCCACCGTGGGAGAGCCTTCAGCGACGACGCTGACATGAACTTTATCTTCAGCCCGGGCTGAGCCTCGGTCGGTCTCAACTTCAACGACGACCGGGAACTGGTTAGCATCAGTGGTCTTTCCGGTGACGGAGAAATTGACCGTACTGCTTTCTGCGGCCTTCAGTTGGAATTTTCTGGACTTCTCGGGCAATTGCAACCCTTTCGCCCTCACCCGGATCTTCCCGGATATCGGCACACCGTACGCATTGTGCAGCTCAACGGGGATTGACGGCCCGTTGGCCAGCCGTCCCGTAATATCGTGGATGAATATCTCCACCGGGCGCAGCCCTTCATATTCCGCATTCGCCAGACGCTTCTCAAATTCCACTGCTCCCCCGCGGAACTCGATGTATTGCGGTTCGGAGTTCACTGTCAGAGCCAGATCTCCTCCACTGTCCTTCTCTACGGGATTTCCGAGCATATCATACAATGTGTAGTCTCCCTCACCTTCGATCCGCATTGTGCATTCCTCACCAATAAACTGGCTTCGGAAATTAGCGTTCTCCGGTATCTTACCGGTCGAGAGCGAAGAGGTAACAGCCGCCACGTGCCGATTTTCACCCACAAAAAGCAAGACGTAGGGGGGACGGCCGGGATGGACTACTTTCTCAAACTTCAGATCCTCCAGCATCTCTCGCATAGTAGCTGTCCACGTGACGGTAGGGGTCGGATTTTGGTGATGATCGAAGAACATCTGCTCGTTGTAGAGGCTGACTTTGTCCCCGCCCACGGCAAAATAATAAAGGGCGTGACGTACGGAGGCAGCATCCCCTTTCCAGGCAAGCCAGCTCTCCGTCTCCCATACCTCTTTATCATAAACATTCGCCAGAGAAAACGAATATCCGACGCTCGGAGGCGTGTAATGCGTCGAAATCGCATCAATAACATTCTCCATTCCCGCGGCGAACAGTTTCCAGTTGGTATTGTGTGGCGAATCAGCAGCAATGACCCGGATGCTCGGATCAGCGGCATCAACCGCATCCTTTATCTCACGGATAATGTCCCGGTAATGTTCTCCTGTTGATTTCCAGCCTGTTATGCCCATTCCTTCCCAGGGCTCATTCCAGACATTC
>JAGXLK010000065.1 GCA_018334735.1 Planctomycetota bacterium
CTCACGGGGTATCATATATGCATTCCGACGCGAGCCGTATTCCGAGAAATACGGTCCGGCTCAGTGGGCCCAGGCGGCCGGGGAAGCGTGCCGTGAGATGAAAGAGCAAATCTGGGAGGCGACGCATACGGAAAACGCGGGCGACTAATCCGCCACAGCGTCCCGGGCCTCCATGCCTCCGAATAGCCGACAGACGGCATCGCCTAGTTTATCGGGATGGTGGCGTAGCAGGTCCTGTTTTTCCCAGAGCACCCGGGGTTGGCTGATGTCTTCAAGAAGGTCTGTGAAAACAGTGCGGACGTCAATATCTTTGACATCTTCTTGTTTGCCCACAAGTTCGGCCCCATCGGCGCGGTACTTTTCCACAATATTTTGAGGTGGATCGGTGGAATTAAGGATCATGCAATCAATAATCTGGGGCCCAAGATGTTTTTCGAGGGCAATATAGTGGTCACGGGCGCTAAAACCTTCCGTTTGGCCGGGCTGTGTCATCGCGTTGCACACGTAATAGACTCTGGCCCGTGTATTTTTGACCGCGTCGCGGATTCGGGGCACCAGAATGTTGGGGATCACACTTGTGAAAAGACTTCCCGGTCCGAGAACAAGGATATCGGCATTTTCGATTTCTTCCACTGCTTCGTCGAGCGCTTCGGCATCCTGCGGTTTGAGGAAAACTTTTTCGATGGGTGGTTTGTCGAGCCCCCGTACCTGGACTTCCTGTTCCACAACTGAACCATCTTTCAATTCGGCGCAAACGTGGCAGTCAGTGAGCGTGGAGGGAAGCACTTTTCCGTTGATATTCAACAGGTTGCTAACGAGACGTATGCCTTTTTCAAACCGACCTGTCATATCGGTGGTTGCGGCGATAACAAGATTGCCGAGGCTCATACCTTCAAGGGAACCTTCTGCGAATCGGTATTGAAAGAGTCCGTTCAGCCTTCTTTCTCTTTCTCCTGGTTCGGAGAGGGCGACTAAACAGTTCCTGACGTCGCCTGGAGCGAGTATCCCGAGTTCGTCACGCAGTTTGCCTGAGGATCTTCCGCTATCAGTGACGGCAACAATAGCGGTGAGATGTTTGCTATAGGTTTTACAACCCTCAAGGACGATAGGAAGCCCCGTTCCACCACCCATCGCTACGATACGGAGGTGGTCGGGTGGTTTGCCGAGATCGACCATTCTGAGTATTGTAGGCACCTGAAAAATATTTGTGATTTTGTAATCAGGTACTTCGAATTGGTCGCGCGGTTCGGCTCGGCTGAAACGTCCATGCAGCATCTGAGCGGTGGTAAAGCCGAGTTCGTTACCGTAACGAATTTCTTCGCTTGGTCGATCCCCAACAATGAGGACTTCGGCAGGGTTTAATTTATATTTGCTGAGGAAATAGCGCAGGCATTCTGTCATCCGGGCTCCGCGGTCGACATCGCTTACGAGGACATCATCGAATTTGCTTTCGAGGCCGAGTTTTGTGATTTTTCCCCGTTGCCGGCGGTGGTTGCCGACCGTTAGAAGAAAACATTTAATGCCCTGGCGCCGGAGCGTGCGCAAAGTGGAAAGTGCGTCCGGGAAAAGGTGGATATCGTCGGCCACTTCTTCGCGATTATACGCGCGGTAGGCAATCTGGAGAGCTTCTTGATCCAGATCGTAACGTTCTCCAATCTCATCGAAAACCAGGAAATGCGGTCCGTGATCAGCTGCCAGGTCTTTCTGAAGTTCGAAGGCTTCATCGACCGACATCGGCAAACCCGCATCCACGAGAGCTTGCGCGGCGCGGTGACGTGAAGCATCGATAAGCGAACCTGTGCAATCGAACAGTGTGTCATCAAGATCAAATATGACCGCTCTAAAACTCGCTCGCATTGCATGCTCCAGGACGAAAACAAATGATTGATACCCATCAAAGTATTCTACAAAAAAGCCCGGGGCGAGATCGAACTAAAATTTATTCCCAGACCCCTCATGACCAATAGCAGATCTGATGTTGTAACTTGCCAGGGCCCGAACTATAGCGAGATCACGGAACCAATGCAGGTGAACAATGCGTTCAATCTTTGCTATGTGGGCTTTGCGCATATGAAGTCTTTTCTCGAGTGCTTGGCCGTCAACATCCGAGGTGGAAGAGACATTTGTCTCACCGCTGTGCCAAAAAAGCAGTCACAGCACGTGGGTATAACGGCTTTTGATCTTTTGAACTCCGGAGCGCGGCCTCCAGTAAGCCGGATGAACTGTCTTTACATGTCATGAAAGAACCTGGGAGACGGATCAAATCTTGTTTCGGACAATAGAGGTTTTCTTCCTCTAAAACGGGACGTTTTTTTGATTCGCGATTAGCGCATGTTGTTAATTATCATTGCAAGTCTACACGCAGACGCTCAGGCGAGAGGGATCGTTTTTAGTCGCGGGTTTGCGGGTTGTTTTTGCCGGGTGCGAGCGTGTGAATTCCCAGCAGCATGCGACGTAACATTTCCGGAAGTAGATTTCCGGTATCACTACTTTGTGTAACGCTACCAAGACGGGCGACTCTGAAATTATTGTAATTGGCCTCAAATTCTTTGGGCGCACGTTTGACATTGTCTGGAGTAAGGGTACCTCAACTTGCATTTTGTGTAAGGCGAGAGGTGCGAAATCGTATCGGAAAAGGGCTTAGGGTGTTATTTCACTTTCCGCTTATAGTAACACGAAACGCGGGATCAGTGCAACGGCGTTCCTGTATGCGCGAAACGAGCCTTTGGGTGCCGAATTTGGCAATCTCAGCGTTTTATGTTTTTGAGGTGCGGTTCGTTTTGGGTGTGTTTTCCCCTAAGTCCTTGACTGGATAGGAGGAACGAAAAACCGGATCGCGTCAGAATTTGGGGCAATGGTATTGGAGAAAAAAGATTGCTGGCGCATTCAAGAATTATTAGAAGTTCGTAAGATTTCTCGAACCGCTTGTGTCCTATCAGCTTACATGAGGAAAGCCTTCTCATCGGACGGAAAGAATATTTGTCAGAGCAGTGAATGCGTTGACCCACACCGTTTCATGACTTAACATCCACATGATTTGGTTGCGGGAGTTAACCGACTGGCCCGGCAGCTACGGCGGCCGAAGTAGTCAACGGAGGAGTGGCTGGAATGAAAAGGTTCGATGTTGCCGCGCGTGCCGATGACACAGAGGGTCTTGTGAGTCAGTGTCATCGAAACAATTGGGCAGATAATTGTAATTGTCCGCGCCTGTATTTCCCTCCCGCTTTGTTTCCCCACTAACCAGGACGGTTTAATAAGTTTTTGATTGAAGCGACTGGAATGTCGTGACAGGAGGAGTGTTTGTCTGAAGAGAGTACCAATGTGGTTTTCTCCGATAGCGGACCAGATGCTGATCGCCCGAAATCTGAACAGGAAACGGCTTCGGAAGGGGATTCTGATCCGCTAAGACGTGAAACGGTCTGGTATAAAATCCAGGAAAATATCAAGGAGCGGCTTGGTCTGGAACGCTTTGGAATTTGGTTCAAACAGACCGAGCTCATGGACTTCGATGATTCGAAGCTGGTGATCGGCGTTCCGAATGTCATCATCAAGCAATATCTGGACCAGAAATATCGGGTGATCGTCGAAGATGCAGCTAAGGCTTTGCTCGACAGTGAAGTCGATGTGGAATTCGATGTGGCCCCCAAGCTTTTGCGGAAAACCCGGGCCGACGACGAGGCTCTGCCAGATGCCGCTTTGCCGGAGAAACCGAAAAAGGCCACCGACGAGATAGGTCCCACGTTAGAATCTCAGGAAGAGCGTGGGCGTAGTTCCCACAAACAATTTGAAGAACTTGTTGTCGTCGATTCGAATCGCCTGGCTTTTTTAGCGGCTCAGGAGCTTGCACGGCGTGAGACCCCGCAATTCAATTTTGTTGTGGTTATTGGGTCGCACGGGGCAGGGAAGACAGCTCTTTTACGTGCAGCAGAAGGGCTGGCTCAAAAATCGCAAGTCCTCGGAAAGACGCAATATTTGCGAGCAGAGAGTTGGAGTAACGACTACTATCATGCTTTGAAGAAACATCGCACGCGAAGTTTTCGCCAACATTACCGGTCATGTGATTTCCTGGTGATGGACGAAATGCAATTTTTCCAGGGTAAGCCTGCGGCGCAGGAGGAGTTTGTGCATACGGCGAAGACGTTGAAGTCACGAGGCGGTCGCCTTCTTGTGAGTTCGGCGCTCCACCCTGACGATTTCGAAGATGTTAAGCCTGAGTTCATACATCTGCTAAGTGGTGCGCTTTGGGTTGATTTGCAGATGCCCACGAAGGAGGAAATGACGGAGATAGCGAGCGCACTGGCCAAGCAAATGGGATGCCAGGCAGAACCATCTGCACTGCAGTATATAGTGCAGCAAAACGGAGTAAATCTCTGCCGTTTGGAAGGGGTGATACGATCTGTAACCGCTTATGCTTCCTTGATAGGTGAAGATCGTCTCGGCCTGGCAGAAACAAAAAAGGCACTTTCGGCGACGGGACGCGCTCGCATGCCGAGACCTACACTGGAAAAAATCACAGCAGCGGTGTTAGAATCATTTTCAGTTACAGAACAGGAATTGCGCGGCAAAACGAGGGCGCAAAAGGCCTGTCGGGCACGCCAGGCAGCAATGTATTTGGGGCGAGAATTGACCGGAGAATCACTATCAGATATCGGGCGGTTTTTTGGTGGGCGGACTCACAGCACAGTAAAACATTCGGTTGAGCAGGCCGATGCGAAGATTCAGGAAGCCGGAGGGATGGCCGCAGCAATGGAAAAGTGCAGACGAATACTTGGAGTGAGTTGAACGCGTTAAAAAAACGTTTTCAGCCCACCAGTCGTTCAGGCGCTCTTGCGGTGTTTTTCCTTCTCTTCATCCTCACCGGCCATCAAGGAACGTTTCCCGAGCACTACATCGCGGTCGAGAACGTATTTTCCCGCAGTGGTGTGAGAGGGCAGGAAAAAGAGGGGCTCAAGCATTATTTGTTCCATAACGGTTCGCAGTCCCCGTGCTCCCGTGCCCTTACCGGCAGCAAGTCGAGCAATCTCGTTCAACGCTTCTTCGGTGAATTCCAGCTCAGAATCCTCGAATTCAAAGAATTTCTGGTATTGTCGCACCAGCGCATTGCGGGGTTCGAGTAAAATTCGCACGAGCTCATCCTGTCCGAGTGGCATAAGCGGGGCCACAACCGGTATGCGCCCTACAATCTCAGGTATGAGACCGAATTTGATAAGATCATCGTCGTTGACCAGCTTAAGGGCCTCGGCCAGGTTTCTCTGTTCAGCATTCTCATTTGAATGTGGACTGCCGAAGCCTATCTGCTGGCGATTTGTCCGTTTGCGGACGACTTCATCGATGCCTGTAAAGGTCCCACCGCAGATAAACAGGATATTCGTTGTGTCAATCTGAATGTATTGCTCTTCGGGATGTTTTCGCCCGGCGTGGGTCGGAACATTTGCGACCGTCCCTTCCAGCATTTTCAGCAGGCCCTGTTGTACACCCTCGCCGCCGACATCTCGTGTGATACTGACGTTTTGGCTTGTTTTGCCGATTTTATCGATTTCATCGACGTAAAGGATGCCCTGTTGTGCTTTTTCAACTTCGAAATCGGCAGCCTGAACGAGTTTGAGAAGGACGTTTTCAACATCTTCTCCGACGTAGCCGGCCTCGGTGAGGGTTGTGGCATCGGCGATCGCGAAGGGGACGTTCAAACACCGGGCAAGAACACGCGCAATAAGGGTTTTTCCCGAGCCGGAGGGGCCGACAAGCAGCACGTTACTTTTATCGAGTTCGACATCCTCCACCATTGTGCTGGTGATACGGCGATAGTGGTTATGCACAGCCACTGCGACGGTTTTTTTTGCCTTTTCCTGCCCAATTACATACTCGTCGAGCATTTCTTTTATGTCGACAGGAGTCGGGACGTGTTCGAGTGGTTCAGCTGTGGGTTCGTAAAGCTGTTCTTGCTGGACAATGGAATGACAGAGTTCGACGCATTCATCACAGATGAAAGTGTTGTGACTGCCTCGAATCAGTCGTCGGACATCATCGTAACCTTTACCGCAAAAAGAACAGGCTTCTTTGTGTGAGCCACGGTCATCTTTGCCGGGCATATATTTCTCCCTTATCTATTGGACGCCAAATCCGGGCGAATTTTGCGTTTACTGCGATTCATCTTCCTCGTTCTCATTGCCCGTGAGTATTTCATCTACAATTCCGTAATCTAAGGCCTCTTCGGCGGACAGGTAAAATTCCCTGTCTGTATCTTTTGAAATTTGTTCGAAGGGTTGGTTTGTGTGTTTTGCCAGGATATCGTTGATCCACTCCTCCAGTTTAACCATTTCGTCGGCGTGGATGCTGATATCGGCGGCAGTTCCTTCCATACCGCCCCATGGTTGATGAAGCATGACCCGCGCATGGGGCAGGGCGAAGCGTTTTTCGGGAGCGCCTCCTGCCAGAAGGACAGCACTCATGCTGTAGGCTTCTCCAACGACATAGGTCGCAACATCCGGCTGTATCAATTGCATCGTATCGTATATGGCAAGTCCACTGGTTATCAAACCACCCATGCAATTCAAATATAGATTAATGTCCTGATTCTTGTTCTCGTTCTGCAGATACAGCATCTGAGCGACAACTGTGTTTGCAACCGTATCGTTAATAACGGACCCAATAAAAATAATGCGATCTTCCAGCAATCGCGAAAAGATGTCGTACGCTCTCTCACCCTGGGCGGTTTTCCGCACGACCATCGGGAGATACTGGGAGTTCATCGGGTCCATATCCGGCCGCGAATCTTCCATTTCCTTATTTTTCCTGTAATGTTCCACTTTTGAGGATCTGTTTCTATTCTTCTGGAGTTTCTTCAGACTCTTGTTCATTTCCTGTGTCTTCTGATTCATCCTGACCGGACCCGAACTCCTCGGGCGGGACATAGTTGATTTCAGCTTCATCGAGAAGAGATTCGACGGTTTTTTCTTCTCGAAGGTTCCAGCGCATCGACCGCATGAGGTTGTTTTCTTCAAGGTACCCCCGTGCTTTGCGTTCGGTCCAGTTTTGTCGTCTGGCCACGGCTCGAACCTGCTCCTGGACTTCGGAGTCGAGGACGTAGATCCGTTCATTCTCTGCAATTTTCCGGAGTATGAATTCTACTTTAAGATTACGGACAGCCCGGGCGCGGGATACTTCTGCGTTTTCGTGTGCCATTTGTTCGGCTTCCTGACGCGAACGGCCGGCGCGAAGGGCCTCGGTCATCATTCGTCGGGTTTCGTCCTCTGTGGCGCTTTGTATGAGCGAGTCCGGCATCTCAACATCGATATTTTCCAGAATAGTATCGGTAATAACATTGCGCCGAATCTGGTTACGCTGCTGTTCAAGACGTCGGTCGAGGCGGTCTCGGACCATTGAACGCAGCTCCTCAACATCCTCCATGCCGAGCTGTTGCGCAAGATCGTCGTCTATCTCTGGGGTTTCCTGCCGATAAACCGACTGGATTTCTATCTCGGCCTTAACCGGAGTATCGGCCAGAGCTTCCAGCGGTTTGTTCTGTGCCGAAAGGTCGGCATCATCTGCAAGGGTGACTTCGAGTTCAATCGAATCGCCCGGCGATGCACCAATTATCGCCCCTTTAATACCTTCAGCCTCAAACGGTCCGATACGTTCTTCGCTCGGCTGAAAAGGTATTTCTTCGCTCCAATTGACGTTATCAGTGGAGATAGTGACGTTGCTTTCGACATAGTCATCCTGATCCACGGATCCCTCTTCAACTTCATCCCAACCGGCAAGTTGACCGGCGAAACGTTCGAGTTCCTGTTCGAACATCTCATCGGTGACTTCCAGTTCTGGAATCTCAAGTTCCAGCCCTTTGTAATCTTCTTCTTTTATTTCTACTTCGGGAAGTATTTCGCATTGAAATTCGACTTCGAGCGGTTGTCCAACGTCCCATTCAAGGCTTTCGAAATCAGGTGCCTCTTTTTCTTCAACGACTGATAGCTCATTTTGCTGGACAGCATCCTGATAGGCCTCACCGGCGACGGTGGAAACCACGTCGTTGCGCAGACGTTCATTATAACGCTTCAGGACGAGCCCGCGGGGCGCTTTTCCCTGGCGGAATCCCGGCAACTGAGCTTGTTGCTGCAGGTTATCCAGGTCTTCATTGAACCGGTCTTCCAGATAATCAGCATCAATTTCGATGCGTATAGAGCATTCACAGCTTCCGTGGCGTTCGATTTCAGTGTGAATTCCTGACTCTTCAACGTCGTTTTCGTCCTGCTGTTCGGTGACGCCGGTTTCGGTGTTTTCTTCGTCAGCCATGCGTGAAATCCTCGGGAGGGTTTGACAAGGGGGAGAAGTATTGAAAAATCTGTTTCACAAGAAAAAAACAGGGAACACATCCCTGCTTTCTGTACCTTACATCAGATTGCCCCAAAAAGTCAAGCCGGATCAAATAGGTCAGCCTGACACCTTGGGCTTGCAACTGCAACAGCAGCAAGCGCTTACATTGGGGACGTTTTTTTAAGGGCCGCCCTGGACCTGGATATAAAAAAAGGCCCAGGCTTGTGCGAGAGTGTGTTACCCGGAATATTTCACGATGCAGTTAACGCACCGAGAGCTGTAAGTTGTTGGACTCGGGTGGAGAACACGGGGAAGCTCACGAATTGATACATAGTTGGCAAGACGACAGGGTCAAGAATTTTAGGCGCGACCGCCCGGAAACGACGGGAAAAGAAAAGCACATTGATGCACACGTAAAAAGGTGTTGACACAGCAGCCTTTCAACTATACAGGGAATATGTGCTTTGTCAGGC
>JAGXLK010000066.1 GCA_018334735.1 Planctomycetota bacterium
AAGAGATAGCAGCGTTGAGGACAATAATGGGTAGTCGGGAATGAAATCAACGGGGGAGCGTATGTCTTGCGCAACGCACGCTGATACTGTCTTGCATTTTCATGGAACATTTTTGGTCAACGCGCGACCTACTTAAGCGGGAGGTAAAATGTCAGGATCAAGCTATGACCCGCCTGAACTGAGTTTTCTCGCATGGGTATTATTCGCTGTATTTGCCGGCGTGTGTAATCTTTCGATCATAGCTACACTGCATGCCGGGGAAAAAGCGCAAGACAGCAAAACCCAGAAAAAACTGGTACCCGCCCGATTTTCGGTAGAAACAGATGATCTGGGGTTTCGGTGGGATCTCAATAATTACGGGATGGTAAGCGATGGCTCGAATGACTGTTTTGATAATGGCCTTGAGCTGCGTGTTAATAACACTCTCTTCCAGGCTCAAAAAGCGCAGATGACCAAAGACGAACAGGAATACTTCCTCACCCAACAAGTCGGTGACCTGAAAGTTCTGCGACGTCTTCGTCTCTTAAAAAAACGGGGGGCCGTCCGCTATATCGAAATAATTCAGAACCCTACAGGGAGCCAAAAGACGGCGCAGATCCAGATTCGGACCCGACTTGGAGACGAAGCGACCAGCGTTTATACCAGCGGTGGAAAAGCTTTTTCGGGCGAGTTATCAAAACAAGATATAGGCCTGGTGGCAGTCCCCCAACCGCCCCACCCTTCTGTCATGTTCCTCATTGTCGGACGCCACAGCCGGAACCGACCCCAAATCATGATGCACGACAAACGTCGATTTTATTTCTCCTATGACCTGACTATCCCGCCCCGTTCAACACGCAGTATTCTCCACGTCGTTGCGCAAAGAAAACAAATCAAAGACTCTGAATCCGCACGAGCTTTCACGGCATTTTACCGGGGAGGCCCTTTTAAATTGGGAATTCCGAAACACCATGCTGGAACAATTGTTAATTTCCGCTCGGGAAGCGCATTTTTGGGTAATGCGGGAACCGCTTCTGCACTCAGACCGATGTTAAATTTACTCAGCGACATCGGGATCCAGCGGTCCGAAAAGGATAAAATTCGCCTTCAGGGTGGTGGTACCCTCAATGGCACGATAAATTGTCAAAATCTCCATATTGAAACGCGTTTTGGGAAACTGACACCACCCCTGGACGAAATCGGCCTCCTGGTCGGAGAAGGCACCGTCGGGCGTACTCCGATTCTTTACCTGCGTAGTGGCGAGATATTGCCTGGACGCATTGAAGCCGAAGGGCTCCGGTTCACAGGTGAATCGGGAGTGGAAATGGATCTCGATCCAACCCGTTTGGATATGTTAATTTTTCACAAAGCTAAAACGGATGGGAAACGTCCTGCAGGTTCTAGAGCCTACCTCTCGACTCATCCGGGCGAACGTCTGATTATCGGCGGGGGCCCTGAATTCAGATTGCGTTTTGCAACGCCCTGGGGAACTTTGAAAGTCCCGACCTCGCAAATTTGTGCGCTCGAATACCAGTCAAAACCGCAACCCCTGACCATTTTAACCCTTACCGATGGCACATATCTCCCTGCTATCATATCGGGCTCCGATACCAAAATCCCCACGCTTCGTTTTGGTGAAATAACACTCAAAACTTCAAACATTTCCAGATTTTCTCCAGTAAAACGCTGCACTGGATCCGACGGAGATGTTCCCAGTAAAGCCCACTGCTTGCTGCTTGGGAACTACCGTGTGGTCGGCAAAATCGGCCTCGATCGCCTGCATCTGGAGTCTTCTTTGGGAACCACCGCTGTCAATCCCGACAAAGTTTTCTTGTTGGATCAAGTTCGCAGCCCCCCCGAAAACATCCGTCGCCCCGCATTCGCTGTACGACTCAAGGGCGGCACTCGTATTAGCGGTGTGGTGCGTGAGTCCGTTCTGCCAGTATGCATCGGCGATCAAACCCTGCGTGTCCCGGTACGACATATCCTATCTTATCGGCAACCGAGTCTGAAACCAACAGATTTCTTCGAATGGTAAAACCCTTAAACTCAACTCTTCGAGCGTTCGGAGTTTGAAAGGAAAAGAATGGTAAGCCGCAACTGGCCGGCGTCATTACCAGGAACATGCCCTTGTCTCAAGCCGCTCCTTATTGTATTAGGCATCATTACAGTTGCCGGGGGCTTTCGGACGAGCTGGTCTGCGCAGAAACTGGTAAACGCTAATTTCAACCCACGCAACGATTCAAAAGGTTTTCGCTGGGACATCGGTGCGCGTGGTTCTATCAATGATGGAGAAAATGACTGTTTTGACGGTGCGGCTCGCTTGTATATAAACGGCAGTCGGTTTCACAGTCGGAAAAACCAGATGACCAAAGATGGCAAAGAACTTGTGCTGAGTAGCACAACGTCGGGGGTTCAGGTAACCCGAAGAATTCGGGTGAAAGTCAAAGAAGCCGGTGTGAGATATGTCGAAATAGTCAAAAATACAGGAAATGCAACCAGATCTGTTTCGCTCCGCATTCATACTCAGCTCGGCGGCACTCCGCAGATGGTTTTGAGTACTGAGGGACGCAAAAATGCAACGAACCTTAAAAAGAACGAATACGGTTTCATCGCCTGGCAAAGCAGTTCGCACCGACCGTCCTGCCTCTTTGTCCTGTCTGGATCGAGAAGCAGGATAAAACCCGCCATTAATATCAGTCATAAACGAACTTTTGAGTTTACTTATTCGTTGAAAATCAAGCCAGGCAAAACGGTTTCCGTGACACACAGTATGGCTCAGCGCAAAATTGGCAACCCTCCGAAAGCCAAAGATATTGAAAAACTGTTTAAGCCGTTTTTGAGCCGCGATTGGTTGCGTGACCTGCCGACCGAAGTACGCCATAGCATTGTAAACGCTGGTTTTTCACACTATCTCGGAGGCGCCGGGGAAGATTTTCAGACCCGGCTCGAACGTCTGAATGTAGAGCGAGGGCAGCGCTGTATCCTCGCGATGGGATCACGCACACGACTCAAAGGAGACGTAAGTGGGCGCGGCCTGGTCATCGACACCGCATATGGCAACCAGGCTTTCAAAATGGACGAGATCGCCGCAATCCGCGGCTCAGGAGCTGGTCCAGGAGACGGAGCTATCTTTTTACGCAACGGACAAATATTACATGGCAAACTTCAGTGGGAAGAACTCCGATTCAATACCAGCGCGGGCCCCGGAATACTCCTGAAACCTGAGACCCTCGACCGGCTTGTTATGCAAAAAGAAGTTGAAGACGGGCAGCCACGGCCAGAAGTCACGCTCTTCGTTGAAACGCTTCGGGGAGACCGCATCGCCATCACTGAACAAACCGAAGAACACCTTGAGCTCACAACACCCTGGAAAATGCGCAAAATCCCACTCGATGAAGTGCGATGGCTCAAAGAACTGAGCACAGAAACCCCCGGTTACAGAATCGCATTACGAGATGGCAGCTGCTTCTTCTCTTTTCTGGCCGGGACTCCGCTGAAACTTTATAGTCAGGATTTCGGGCTTCAGACGTTTCAACCGCACCAAATTCGGGGCCTGACAGCGGCACTCGGCCGGAAAGACAAAGATAGAACTGACATAACAGATCGCACCCGGCCTACAATTCTGCTCACCGGTGAAAATGTTCTCTCGGGGCGTATCGATAAAGATGTCGTCCATTTTGTGTCCAAAGGAGGCGTACTGCCCGTAGCTGCAAGTCAGATCCGGATTATGGAAGCTTTTTCAGAAGAATCTATACCTCGCATCGGAAGCAGTTTCGAAGCACAGCTATGGGATGGAGGTCTGGTCAGCGGTGGGCTTAAAGAAACGACCCTGCCTATACGTTCCGGCAATTGGGTGGCGCATGTCCCGGCGCAGGAAGTGCTGGAGATCCGCAACCCTTTCCCACGCGTTCCCGATACAATGCGCAATAAAATTGCGACTCTTATTCGCAAATTGGGGCATGCATCGTGGGAAGAGCGCGAAAAAGCTGTTGAAAAAATCCAAGATATCGGTATTCAGGCCAAACCGCAGCTCAAAGAAGCCGCCGATAACGCAAAAGACCCCGAGATTCGGCGGCGAGCCAAAAAATTACTTGAGGATATTCAGGAATGACTTCGGCAGACAAAACCATAAAATCACTGGCTGCCCGAACGCAGAAAAGGCTTGTGTTCGTCAACTTCCTCAAAGCCTGTCGTCAAACCGGATTGCCCGTTTTTACAATCGCCTCGATTGGCACTCTCCTGCTCCGTTTGCTGGGCTGGAGAGCTCCCGGTTTTTTGCCAGCCCTCCTGGTTATCGGAGTCTGGATTTTGGGCTGCGCAGTCTGTGCATGGTTCCAGAAACCATCTCCGGTTCAAGCTATCGCGCTGGGCGACGAAAAAGCAGAACGCAAAGAAATGTTTTTGTCGGCTTATTGCTTCGAATCCCTCCCCTCAATCGACGCCGGGCAGCAGCTACACCTGCAGAGAGCTCGAGATCAGGTTTCCGATCAACGATCTCACCTGCGCGACTTTTTCCCTCTTCCCTTTCCCGGCAAAAGCATCATCGCCGCCGCTTTCTTCCTGGTTTTCACCGCTTCAGGACTCTCGATACGAACGCTGCCACCAGAAGCCGCTTCAATGAGCGAAAGGGATCGACTGCGCGCAAAAAGAGTAGGACAAGATTTGAGCAATGATATGAAAGGGATATCCAACGCGAACGCCCTGAAACCCGAGGAAAAGAGAGAGCTGAAGAACCTCAAAGCATCCCTCGCGGACGCGTCTGAAAAACTGAAAAATCTTTCTAAAGAAACTCCCCGAGAACTTCTGGAAGAACTCGAGAAAAAAGCCCGAGAAGCCGAAAAACTTGCAAAATCACTGGGGAGCGGGTCGACCAACAAGCTCTCATCAGAAATGATAGCCGAACTCGAACGGCACGCTGACACAACCGATTTCGGCTCCGCTCTCCGGGCTGAAGATCTCAAGCAAATAGCGGAAGAATCAGAAAAACTGGGTGAGAAACTCGACAGAAAGGATCTGACTCTGGAAGAACAACGCCGCATTGAAAACGCCCTTCGCAAATCTCTGGATAAAGCAAGCGAGCAAGATCGCTCCAGCACGATCGGGCAGACTATAACAAGGGCCCAACGAAATCTCCAGAACAGTGATTCCAGGGCTGCTGCAAAACAGTTTCGAAACCTTGCACGTCGGTTTCGTAGAAAACACCAGAGAAATCAAACACAAAAAAATGTTCAAGGTCTTGCGCGTCGTCTGCGCAACGCCGGACATCGCATTTTCGGCCAGACGCCGAAGGGTATGCGTCGATTGCCCCCATCCAACCGCTCTCCACGAGGTTTGCAAGGTTTCGGCCCTCCGATAGCACTTCGCCGAAGCCAGCCATCAACGGGACCGGAAGGTAATAATAAAGAAGGCTTCGCACTGCCTCCCGGTAACGGCAACAAACCGCCTGAGGGCAGCCCCATGTTCCCCTTACCCGGTGGCCAAAATGGCGATGGCAAAGGATTGTTACCAGGACAAGGCAATGAAGGCGGACTTGGCAGCAGCACGCCGGTGCCGGGGGCATCATCTTCCCGTAACGCTAATGCCGGCAAGGGCGGATTGGAAGCCGGGCACGGAACAGCTCCCTATGGCAACAAAAAAACCCGTCCATTTGACCCGAACAAAACGGGGGTTGTCTCCCCAGCTTCCGAGGGCGAAGGACCGTCGTCTCTCCGGCGCATGTCCGGAATGCCACATGGAGAAGAAGCCAGCCGAGAAGCACACGCACTCAATGTCACCGAATTCCTCCAAACCCAGGAAACGGCGCTCAACGAAAAATCGTTGCCTCTTTCGCGCCACGACCAGGTGCTGAGATATTTCACTGCCCTCAGGAGACAACTCGAAAATGGAGAATAATCCAAACGATTACAAACCCCGGCAACTCGCATCCGACTTAGACAAATACCGTGACAAATTTCAGGAATTATTGGAAGGAATTCAACAAGCCATTGTGGGCTACGAAGATCTCATTACGGACACCCTCGTCGCCCTGTCGAGCCAGGGACATGTTCTGCTGGAAGGCGCACCCGGACTTGGAAAAACATACCTCGTAAGGGTCATCGCTCAAGTGCTGGGGTTGAGTTTCGGGCGCATTCAGTGCACGCCTGACCTGATGCCATCCGACATCCTGGGCACCCATATTGTAACGGAGGATGAAAACGGGCGCCGCGTCTTTCGATTCGAGAAAGGCCCCGTTTTTAAACATCTGCTTCTCGTCGATGAGATTAATCGAGCGACACCAAAAACGCAGGCAGCCCTGCTGGAAGTCATGCAGGAACGGCGCGTAACTGCCGGTGGAGAATCTTTCGAACTACCAGCTCCGTTCTTCGTGCTGGCCACCCAGAATCCGATCGAAATGGAAGGCACTTACCCCCTGCCTGAAGCTCAGCTCGACAGGTTCTTTTTCAAACTTAACGTTCCCTATCCGGGACGCAAAGAACTTGTTGAAATTTCCCGACGGACAACAAAATTTCAAGAACCGCAACTCGACGTTGTCATGTCCGGAGAAGAACTTATCGATGCTCAAGAACTGCTCACCCATGTACCAATTGCCGATCCACTTACTTCGTATGGAGCTGCGGTGATACTGGGAACCCATCCCGACAATACTGACATTCCCTCCGTTCGACGCTATGTATCTTACGGCGCAAGTCCACGAGGTCTCCAGGCGCTTGTGAGAGGGGCAAGAGCGCACTCTGTTCTCGCCGGACGAACGGCCGTATCCGTAGAAGATTTACACCGGGTGGCCAAACAGGCGCTCCGCCATCGCATTATCCTGAATTTCGAGGGAGAGGCTGAATCTATTCAGACCAGCACTCTCATTGAGGAAATCCTCGAAGAGGTGCCAACCCCCGCCAGAGAATCGGTGTAACGATGAAAAGGACGGCTTTACTTATACCCTTTCTGCTCTTCCCTGCCTCCATTCTGTTCGCTGCTTCCGACTCAGGCAAAAACGAAGAAAAAAAGGATCTTCTTCGCAAATCTCGCCCTTTGCGGACGGTTCTCCACCGTGATCCCACCATGAAAGCCCCCTTCGAACGCCTTTACAAAATGTATGTCGGCGCCGGGCACTGCGATACATTACTCAACATCTACCGAGAACATCTTAAAAAATATCCCAGCGATCAAAATGCTCGCATCGTCCTTATTCGAATCCTGCTCAAACATAAACCACGGGACGCTCTTACGGAGGCTCAAAACGCCGTTAAAATCGATCCCCACAAATCTTATTTCCACTTTTTGCACCACCGGGCCTTACAGGAAAGCGGCCAGAAGGCAAAAGCGCTCGGCCCTCTGCAAAAAGCAATTGAAAACGCAAGGTTCCCTGCGCGCCGACGGCGTTGGATTGAACGACTTTTACAGATGGCATATGAACTGGATAAAAGCGAACTCTGCGAACAATACCTCACGAAACTGGCAAGACTCGGAAAAGGACAGCCATCTCTGCTCCTTCAGGCAGCTCGGCGAATGCAGGAACTGGCTTTTTATACGATGACACTCAAAACATTGGAAGAAGCCAGAGAGGCCGGTCCCGGACCGGAGAATTCTGTAAACATTGAACTCTTAGCGGCCCAAACTCATCGCCTGTTGGGAGACCGCGAAAAAGCCGCACAAAAACTGGACCAGTTGCTGGCGCGGCTCACGCCGGATTACTGGCGCCGATCCAAGATCTGGCAAAAGCGACTCGGTCTTATTCAAGATGAAACCGAACGACATCAACTTCTGCAGAGACTAAGAAAATGCGTCAAACAAAATCCCCATGACGAGACCGCTGTCCTGGATCTCAGCCAGCTTTTGGCAATGTCCAAGCGTCGGCGCGAAGCTGTCGAAGTCCTCCTTAAAGGAAGCCGACAAATTCCACGGTCCCTGAAAATCGAAAAAGAGCTTCTCAACTTATTTGACCTGATTCGCGACGAACGCGGTCGAGAGAAATATTTGAGACGCCGACTTAAAAGGTTTCCCGAACGGCGCGACCTCCATTTTGCCTGGATAAAAACGCTTTTCCTGCTGGGTCAATGTAACAAAGCCAGCGATGAACTGGATACACTTCTGGCTCAACTATCTCCCGCCGAACAGGCCCGACAGCTTTTGAAACTGGGCCGTTTCTTGCGAAGATCTGCGCTACCCACCGATGCTGTCCACATCTTTGAACGCTTGTTGAAAGTTAATCCCAACAATATGTCCGTGCGAAGAGAACTGGCCGAAATCTACCTCACACTCGGCGAAAGGCAGAGCGCACGGCGGATCCTGACAAAAAACCTGCCCGAAAATCCCACGACAGAAGAACTGCTTGATATCGTGCGGTTCATGATCTCCAAGAAACTCTACATTGAAGCGAGGTCCGTCGTTCGAAGCAAACTGGATGAAGAACCCACCAACCTGGACCTGAGAATGCTGCTCCTTACGATAGAAAAAAATATTGGCTACTACTATGCGGGCCGACAACTCGTCCGGGAATCGCGAAAACTCGCGGATACAGTTCCCAGGTATCGCCAGTGGCTTGAAGCGGCATGTGGGTTCCATGAGCACATGGCATCTCTCACTGACTTTCTGAATGACGAACGCAGAAGGATTATGTCGGCCCACAACCTTCGGCGTGAATTGCGGGGCACAGAACTCAATTCGCTCAGCAAAAAACAGCTTGAGAAAATCGCTGTGTACGCGGAAATTGCCGGTCGTTATCATATGAGCGCGGAAGCAGTCTCCATTATTGAAAATGCCCTCGCTTTCAAGCCCGATCGTAACCTCCGTGTGGAAT
>JAGXLK010000067.1 GCA_018334735.1 Planctomycetota bacterium
TTAACAAAACTGTTTCGTGGTGCGACATTACCGCGAGGATTACCAGCAGGTAGGGCACTTCGTATGCAAGCGCCAGAAGCAATTTCCGACTCACCCCTATGCTTGCGTTCGGGTTCGCCGAGGCCCCTGCGCCGAGGGCAATCCCAAGAGGACCGAAAAGCATCAGATACATTATGACCAACAGTCCGCCCGAGGAGGACATAGGACATAGAACGCCATGGGCGAGCGGCTGCAGACTTTTGGAAACATCCGTTCCCCCCAGAGGAATAAATAAAACGGTTACAAACGAACCCGCCAGCGCAAATACGACGCCGAGTTCGAAAAGGGCACCGTGCGAAATACTCCGTTGGGAGAAGAGTCTCACGACATCAATGACGGGCTGGTAAATCGGTGGACCGTATCGACGATGAATACGGGCGATGATCTTCCGTGAGAGTCCCAGAAAGAGGACCCCTACAACGAAGGCTATCACAGGCGAGAGCACGATCTGGATGATTGTTGTTACCATATCTCCCACACCAGTTGCGCGAAGATCAAGAAGGCTAAGAAAGTAACGATATAAAGCACATACGTGCCTGCATAGCCCGTGTACAGCCGACGGACAACGCCGAAGAAATCACGGGCCACATCCGCAACCCAGTAATAAAATTGGTCAATCCGATCTTTCAGGTAAGGACGGATTATCCGGTAAAGCGGATTGTAAAATTCAACGGTGTGATGATACTTCTCAAGAGGAATGTAAGCGCCCGCAGCGTAGCTATCATCCTGTTCCACCGGTCGACCTTTCGGGCCGATACGCATCAGGAGAAACACCACCGCAAAAGCAATGGCAATGGCCACGCCAATATTGAGCATGTTCAGCATCCCGGCGTCGCTTGCCAGGCCCCACAAGGTCAGATTCAATTCTTCGAATCCCATGGTTGCCTGAATATTCTGTATGACCCTGAGCGGAATGCCCGGCAAGATGCCAAAGAGGAGGATGACAAAACTGAAAAACAATATGGGGATTCGCATCGAGATCGGCGATTTCTCAATATCAGTATATTTCTGGGGCAGCTGCCCGAGAAACATATTATGCAGCAGTTTGTAAACGGAGAGAATGGTGCCCCAAGTCCCGGCAAACGCCATAAACGCCAGGAATGGATGTCCTTCTGTGATCAGGGTCTTATAAATGAACCATTTGGATACAAAACCATTGGTCAATGGCAGGCCAATGAGTCCCATGATACCCACCAGGCATCCGATGAAAGCAATCGGCATTTTGTGCATCAGGCCGCCCAGATGATTGAGGTCTCTGACGCCGCCGGTTCGATACTCTACAGCTCCGACGACCAGAAACAACAGCGCGATGTAAGACCCGTAATTTATCGCATGAAATATGCCACCCGCTACGCCCATACTCGTGGCAAAAGCTATGCCAAGGATCATATAGCCTCCCTGGCCGATACCGTGCCAGGCCAGAAGCTTTTTGGCATCGTCCTGAAGCAGGGCAATGAAGGTTGGAATTACAATCGTGAAGGCGCCGAGCCAGGAGAAAATAAGATGGAAGTTCCACATTCCGTGTCCAAGCTGCAGGATTGTCTCAAGCCCCACGATCGAATACATAATCAACAGAAAACCATACATCCCCATACGCACCAGGACCCCGGATAGAATGGCTGAGAAGGGCGAAACAGCCTCCGAATGAGCATCGGGCATCCAGGTATGCAGCGGAAGGATAGCGAATTTGATCCCAAAAGCTATCCCCATTGCAATCAGTATGAAAACGACGTACCCGGACGAAGCGGCCGCAATGCCTTCAGCCAACTCGGCGATGTTTATCGTTCCGAACTGAGCGTAGAGAGACAATATGCCGAGCAGCATCGCGCAGGAGCCGACCAGTGACATGACGATATATTTCATGCCGGCCTCCAGCGCGGCGCCGCGTTTGTAGCTGATCAGTAAGTATGTGCTCCAGCTCATGATCTCCCAGAAAATATAGAAAGAGAGGAAATCGGCGCTGAGAACAATCCCAAGCATCCCGGCGCTGACCAGCAGCATGACGGAATAGTAGAAATTCAGCCGCTCTTTATCCTTCATGTAACTGAGTGAGAATATGATGGAACCGGCATTGATGATGACGATGTAAATGGCGAAGAACCATGCCAGAGGATTAAGTCGCAGCGCGAGGTTCAATCCCAGGAAGTGGCGAGCGTAAACGGATTCACCCCATTTACCATGGCTATAGCCTACGATTGCTACCAGAACGAGTGAACTTACAACGGCGAGTGTGTTACGCAAACGCGAGTCGATTTTGCCGGCCAGGTAGACCAACCCGGCGCTTATGAACGCGACAAGCAATATGATTACCGGCAACATTCCTAGCCTCCAAACACATGCTGAATGTAGGCTGCTCTGTCCAACAGATCCGTCGCGGCCGGCTCAATGAGATCCGTCAGCAGCTGCGGATATATACCCACCGCTATGATTGCGAACGCCAGCAAACATACCGGCAACAAAGCCGAAAATGGCATGCTGAGAACTTCTTCGGGCTTTTCTTCAATGTTCTCCGGCTCAGATCTGAAAAATAGCCCCTGAACGATCCGGAAGAAATAAGCACCTTCCACGACAGTTCCCAGGAGCACAATACCGGTCAAAACTGTGAACAGCATGTCTGTCTTTGCCAGCGCCGCTCTAATGACCATGAATTTGCCGGGAAAACCGATGAACGGAGGAAGTCCCACAAGGGAAAAGGCACCGACGGTGAAACACAGAGAACTGAGGGGCATTCTCTTGCCCATGCCATCGAGCGAAGAAATTTCCATCGAACCGGTCCGGTAAACCATGTAACCTACCGAAAGGAACAGGGTGGCTTTGGCGAATGCGTGGCTGACGACCAAAAAGAGCGCTCCCTGGACTCCTCCTTCCGATGCCAGCCCGAGCGCGAAAAGAATCAGGCCGATCTGCCCGATGCTGGAATAAGCCAGCAACCTCTTGATATTGTCCTGACTGAAAGCGGACATCTCACCGATCAGGAGTGTCAGAACTCCGACCACGACCACGAGCAGCAGTATGCTTTCGGCTCCGAAGACGGTGAAGATAACGCGCGCTACGGCGTAAAGCCCGGCTTTAATGGCCAATCCAGACAGGATTGCACTGATGGAGGAAGGGGCGGAGGAATGGGCATCGGGCAGCCAGGCGTTCAGCGGAAATATCGCGGCCTCAACTCCAAAACCGGTGATCAAGAACGCCACTGAAATGAAGATGTGCATGGGGCGGATTGAGCTGACGTTCCGGGCAATATCGGCCATACTCAGTGTCCCAAACTGCGAATAAATAAATCCAATCCCGATAAGAACAAGGCTCGAGCCAAGGGCGCCCTGGATCAGATATTTTGCGGAAGACTCAATCCCGGATTTGTCGCCTCGATAGCCGACCAGAGCGTAGGATGATATGCAGAGGATCTCGAAAAAGACGAACAGATTGAATAAGTCGCCCGTGAGAACCATTCCCGTGGCACCCGTCAGCAATAACAGATAGAGGGTGTGGTATTTTGCTATTGGCCCTTCGTGGATGTAAGAAATCGCATAAATCGCGACCAGCAAACCAATCAGAGCGACAAGCAGAGCCAGGCCAACGCCCAGGGGGCCGGCCACGAGGTGAATCGAGAAGGGTGGGGCGAAACCGGCTGTGCGGACAATCACCGGTTCCTGAAGAACACGCGGCAGGAGCTGCAGGGCAATCACGCAGTTGAACACCATTGCAATAACCGGGACGTACCGGGTTGCCTTCTGCGAGAGAAGACCCACAAGAGGAATTATAAATGCCAGTGCCAGTGGCACCGCTATCAATACTACGGGACTCACCATTTCAGCTCCTTGATCTTACGCAGGTTCAAAGTGCCGTAATAACCGTAAAGGCGAATGGCGATCGAAAGGGCAAGGGCCAGAACCGAGACCCCGATCACGATCGCGGTCAACACCAGGGCCTGAGGGACGGGATCCACCATCTCGGCCGTTTCGGAGGTCTCCGAGAAGATGGGCGCCGTACCGCCGTGGATGTAGCCGATTGATATCAGGAAGAGATTCACGCCGGTGTCAATCAGGTTGATTCCTATAATAACTTTGATGAGATTGCTCTTGACCAGAAGGACGTAAAGCCCGATCAATATGAGAGCGAAACAACCGATGTAATGGATGTAATCAACCGGGAAATTCATTTTTCCTCTCCGGCGAGATTTGCAATAACGCCTGCCAGTTCCGAGCCAACCTTCAATCCGATAAATACGTAGATAACAGGGATAACTCCCGCGCTGAATAGCGCGTACGGGGATCCTTTGGGCAGGAAGTTAAACAAAAACGAGCTCGCGGCTATCAGGCCCATCAGGCCGACAAGAACGAAAAACAGTCCTGAAAGCGATTCCACCGTGCGTAAAGCACCGGTTCGAACCGTTTTGCCGCGGCAGCCGAGATAAATCAGGAGGAATCCTGAGGCGATGATCGCTCCTCCCTGAAACCCCCCGCCGGGCGTCAGGTGGCCATGGACGAAGATATATGCACCAAAAAGCAGGATCAGTGGAAAAAGAAATCGACATCCGCTGAAAACGATCAAACTGGCGGGTTCCTTTGCCGTCTGTGGTTGCTGCTTTCCCCGATTATGAAGCAGCAAACTGAGCCCGAGGGCGGCGATGAAAAGCACAGTCACTTCGCCCAAGGTGTCAAAACCACGATAGGTGATAACCACGGACGAGACGATATTCGAAGCCCCGGTCTCTTCCATTCCCTGGTTATTGTAGCGTCTCCCGAAATTGACATTCTCCTCGCCAATACGGCCTTCGGTCTTCGCGGTTTGTGCACCAATCGAACCGCTGGAGAATGCGACGATTACTCCGAATGCCAGGGCCAGGAGTAACAGCAGGCTAATCAGCTTCCTCATCTTCCTCTTGCCTTACGGTTTTATTGATGGCGAACACGAAAATCGCCGTTGTTAAACCAGCACCAATGGATGCTTCGGCCATTGCGACATCGGGCGCTTGAAGTAAAAAGAAAATAATCGAGGCCATCAAGCTCACGAACGCGCAGGCAATAACGGCATTCATTAGATCTTTGAACGCCGCGGCACAGATTGCACCGATAATCATTACCGCAACCAAAAATGTCTGGAAGACAATCATGAATCTTCTTTTTTATAGCTATCAAATTCTTGACTTCGGTCAACGACACTTTGGTCCCACAATGGGACATCACTTTTCCGTCCGGAACGGCCGAGAGCATGGCTGGAAATCGGGTTTGTGAGGAGAATGAATACGGAGATCAAAAGTGTTTTGGGAAACCAGGTCGGTTCCAGTATCCCTACACCGATAATGGTCAAAAACGCGCCGAGAGTTGTGCATTTTGTGCCGGCCTGGAGGCGATTATAAACGTCTGGTAATCTGAAGATCCCGAGGCTGCCGAGGAACAGAAAAATCGCTCCGATAGTCGTCACAATGTAGCCGACGATTTCCACTACAGTCCTCCTTCCAGGTAACGCGCGATTGCGATGGCACCTATGAAGGTCAGCACAGCGTAGACCAACGCGACATCGAGATAGACGTATCTCTGGAAGACAAACCCCAGCAACACGAGCAACGCGGCGGTTACGGTTGCGCCTGTGTCCACGGCAACGGCCCGATCAA
Source organism: Planctomycetota bacterium (assembly GCA_018334735.1). Next base: position 5,654 of record JAGXLK010000067.1, read on the forward strand.
CCGTCGTCGGCCCGCCCAGAAGCCTCAGCAGGCACAAGAGGATAGCAACGCCTACTAAACTGAGTAATATTAAAGGCATCAGTCGAATACAATCCTTAAAAATCTCTCGAATCTCTCACCGATCAACGCCGTAGCTTCGTCTGTGTCTTCCGTCTTTACATTGATCCAGTGAATGAGCAACCGGTCTCCAACCACATCAAGCGTAAAAGTCCCCGGCGTGAGCGTGATCGAGTTTGCCAGGATCATTTTCGCAATATCGGAATTTAGTTCCGTTTTTATCTCCACAATGCCCGGTTTGATCGGCATCGCAGGATGGACCACGCGGTAGGCGACATCGACGTTGGCTTTCACGATTTCAAAAAGCAGGACGACAATGTAGATCAGGAAGAACACAACCCTTTTGGGCCCGATAGGGGGGAGGCCCAGAGGAACGTAGTGAGCGCTGAGCCACAGAGAAATCAGCAGGCAGATGCCCAGTCCCACCAGAAGTTCCTGCAACCGCAGCGTCGATGTCAGCGCAAACCATACCAAAAACGAGATGATCAGGAGATATACAAAACTCTTAAGACGAGCCGAAACCGATATGCTCTCGTCTGACATCCTTGTTTACTCTCCTCACAGATAGTAGATGAGTCGAGCCATTTCCGTGGCCAGATCCATGCAGGTGACTTTTACATCTTTCGGCATATTCAACGGGCACGGAGCAAAAGAAAGAATTGCTTTTACCCCGGAATCGGCCAGCCGATGCGCGATGTCGGGCGCTTCCTCAACCGGAACAGCAATAATTCCCAGCTTTATCCCTTCTTCCTGAATCCGCTCTTCCATGTTGCCTACATCTTCGATTTGCACTCTGTCCAGTTTTTTCCCGATCTTCTCCGGGTTGCTATCAAAGGCAAGGCCAATTTCAAATCCTTCCGGTTCAAATCCACGGTAAGCAAGCAAAGCTCTGCCGATATTTCCCACTCCTACCAGCGCGGCCTCCCTCACAACATCGAGATTCAAAATCGAGCGAATTTCCTCTATCAATTCCGCCACATTGTAGCCAACACCGCGTTTCCCAAACCCTCCAAAATACGAAAGATCTTTGCGAACCGCTGCCGGCTTAACCTGACAGGCTTCACCGAGTGTATCTGAGGAAACGGTTTCAATTCCCTGTTCGGACAGACAAAAAAGCGCCCGGAGGTAGAGAAAAAGTCGTCCGATTGTTTGGTCAGGTATTCGCATAGAACCTTGTGATAGTGTTCACATTCTCAAGCGGAGCGCAATTATAGTGGATAACATTATGGCTGTCAAGAAATTCTTCAGAAATTTGGGAAATGGCCCCAGAAATCGGATTGTGAAAACGGTTCAATCCCCCTGTGGCGGCCTTTGAAACTTTCTCGGCCCCGTTTAGCCCCTGGCGTCCCAGTCGAAAATGGTCCGGTCATAGCGATTGTTTCCGGCAAAACGCGGGTTCATTTCCCGGTTATTGTTTCGCAAGACGTATCACATTCCACGATGCTGGCGGAAACGGCGCTCGCAATTTGCCGGCCTGAACTTCTCCGCCCGTTCTGATCTCAGGAGTGATGCGCTCCGGTTCGTCAGGTGAATTTGTCTCTTTGAGATTATCATTGTGCAAAACCTGCCATTGTTCCGCTTGCAGTTCGCCGAAACTCCGCAAGTCAACTTCCAGGTCAAGCGGTTCGTCCAGATCACGGTTGACAGCGAAAAGTGTCAGCTCGTCAGCGCTTTCATTTCGAACCGCAGCCAGTTTCAGATGGGGATGATCTTCGCCTTGATTGGTTTCAAAACGGGTGCTGTCGATTAGCGGTTGCAGGGCTGTGCCGCGTCCCAAACGTGAAGCCTGGGCAAAAGGATAAAAAATGGTCTGTCGCCATGCCGGCCCATCAGCCTGGGCGATGATCGGTGCGATCACATTGACCACCTGCGCGATACAGCCGATTTTGACCCGGTCCGCGTGGTTCATCAGCGATATTAACATACCACCGAACGCGAGGGCATCTTCCATTGTGTAAACGGTTTCGTGGTGGACCGGTGCTTTCTCCCAGGGCTCGGCTTCCGTTTTGGCTTCATCGTGGTGCATGACGTTGTACTCGTCGAAAGCGAGATAGATTCTTTTCGATGATCGCTTTTTGGCGGCGGCTGCGTCGACCAGGGAGACGACTTCTTCGATGAAACGGTCCATGTAATCGGGGGCGGCAAGCAGCGTGCCGAGATCACCGCCGATCTTGCCAAAATATGAATGGATGGAGATGTAGTCGACGTGCTCGAAGGTGTGTTCCAGCACTTCCAGTTCCCATTCGCCGAAAGTCGGCATACCCCGGTTCGAAGAACCGCAGACCACCAGTTCGATCTCCGGATCAACGAGTTTCATCAGTTTTGCGGTTTCACACGCTATGCGTCCGTACTCTTGTGGGGTTTTGTGACCCATCTGCCAGGAGCCATCCATTTCGTTGCCCAGACACCACAATTTGACGTTGTGGGGTTCGGGGTATCCATGTTCCCGTCGAAGGTCGCTCCAGTAACTATCACCCGGATGGTTGCAGTATTCTACCAGTGCACGGGCGGCGTCGGGGCCCCGCGTGCCGAGATTGACCGCCAGCATCGGATCAGTGCCCACTTTGTCGCACCAGTCGATAAACTCGTTCGTCCCGAATTCGTTGGTTTCGGTGGTTTTCCAGGCCAGATCAAGGCGGCTCGGGCGTTCTGCCTCTGGGCCGACGCCATCTTCCCAGTTATAGCCGCTTACGAAATTGCCACCGGGATAGCGTATGACCGGCATGTTCAACTCGCGCACGAGTTCGATGACGTCGCGGCGCATCCCCTGCTCATCAGCCTCCGGGTGACCGGGTTCATAAATTCCGGTGTAGATGTGACGTCCCAGATGTTCGGCAAATCCCCCGTAGATCCGGGGATCGATGTCGCCAATGACAAAATCTTTGTCGACAATGACGGTTGCTTTCGACATGTTTCTGACTCCCTGGTGCGATCCATGAACTTGTGTGGCCGTGGGGTTATCATAAACCCAGATCCAGAAAAGCCACAACCGTGTAGTGCACCACAAAGTGGATCAGTGATCAAGGGGAATGCGTTAAAA
>JAGXLK010000068.1 GCA_018334735.1 Planctomycetota bacterium
GGACGGCGGCGGCCCATCTGCGGCGTTGCAGTTCGGCGTGGACCCACTTGGGTCGAACTTCTCACTGCACCTTGCATCTGAACCACCGACGACCGGCTGAACCCACAAAATCAAATGGAACGGACCATTAGACTCACTGCAAGGGCAAGAGCCCCTGGTTCGCCGCCGGGGAATCTTCTTCACCTGCCGGGCAAGCCGGCAGGGGCCGGGGATGTATGGCGCTTCCATGGCTAGCCCACTCAATCTCTGCCTCCTGTCACGCAAGGTGACAGGGGGGCGCTTCCAATTGAAAGCGTCCCTCGCCTCCGGCTCTTGCGTCCCGGTATGCCTGAGCAATTTCCGGAGGCGAGCCGTTCGCGCATTCAGTACGAAAGGAATCCTGCTTGTCAGCAGTCCGGCTGCAAGGAGAGAAGTGTTCTTGTTGGCGGGCCTTCTCCCCTCACTTCTGCGAGATTTGCCCGCCTCAAGTCCAGTTTCGCCCGCCCGCGGCGGGCTCAGCTGAACTCGAGTCTCCGGGATACGCGGTCGAGAAGCGGGGTTTTAGGCTTACAGAATGATTGACACCAGACATAAGGTTTGTATTACAACAACCCTCAAAGACATTTCCGGAGGGAAGCTGAGGAATTTGCGCCCGGTGGGATGGGAACGGGCAGCACAATTCTCGGCAAATGTCCGGTTACCAGCCACCGCAGGGACCCAGAGCGCAAATTCCTTCATCACGCTTCGGGATGACAGATCTGCGGCGGCTCTGGTATAATACCGAGCGACTGATTAATCTCAGCGATAAGTCAGCACGCGGTTTGGACGCCGCATGAGCGGCCCTGCCTTCTTTTTATCAAACCCGTTTCTTTTTGCGGGTGCATTTTGGGAGAGAAAGATGCGCGTGGGAATTGGATATGATATTCACCGTTTCGAAGAAGGCGGACGGCTGGTTCTGGGCGGGGTGGAGTTCGATTCGCCACTCGGACTTGTCGGCCATAGCGACGCGGACGCTGCCCTTCACGCGGTGGCCGATGCGATTCTCGGAGCAGCCGCGCTCGGCGACCTTGGCGAACATTTTCCTGATACCGACGATCGATGGAAAGATGCCAACAGCAGAGACATTCTCCAGATCGTTATGGGAATGCTTGCTGAAAGATCTCTGAAAGTTGTCAATGTGGACCTCAATATAATCGCTGAGCGTCCACGTATTGGCGATCTTAAGGGGGAAATGCGCCGGAATATTGCCGATCTGCTCAATATCGCGCCGGGGAGCGTCAGCGTGAAAGCGCGGACCGCCGAAGGGGTCGGACCCGTCGGGCGCCAGGAAGCCCTTGAGGCGCAGGCGGTTGTTTTGCTCGAGAAGATGTAGAAACAGGAAACAAAAATTATGGCTAATTTGCAGACCACTTTTGCCGGTTTAAAACTCAAAAATCCCATCATTGTCTCTTCAGCCGGGATTACCGAAAACATCGACAAGATGCGTCGCTGCCAGGACAACGGAGCGGCGGCGGTCGTGATGAAAAGTTATTTCGAGGAGGAAATCTGCCGGAAGGATCCCTCTCCGCGCTACCACCTGATCGAACACGATATGGAACAGGAAGAGACGTTCACGTTCATGTCGTACGAACAGGCCAGTAGCTGGGACATCGACCGTCACTGCGAAGAAGTTGCGCGAGCGGTGGAAGAACTCGATATCAAGATCATCCCGAGCATTAACTGTATCACCCCGGAGGGGTGGGCCGAGGCCGCGGAGAAAGTTGCCGCTGCCGGAGCGCCCGCGATCGAACTGAATACCTCCTGCCCGCACGGTTCCATCACATTTCGGGGCGGAGCGGTCGAGGAAACCATCGTCGATACAGTCCGGGTTGTCAGAGAAGCGGTCGATCTTCCCCTGATCGCGAAGATCAGCCCAATGCTGACCAGTCCCATCGGTCTCGTGAATGGGCTGAAAGAAATTGGCGTCCAGGGAGTTACGATCTTCAATCGCATGACCGGGCTGGAAATCGATATCGACGAAGAAAGCCCCATCATGCACGGCGGATATGCCGGGCATGGGGGCCCGTGGGCCATTCAGTATCCTCTTCGATGGATCAGTGAGATCCAACCTCAGATCGCCATCGATATCGCCGGAAGCGGTGGTGTTACGCGCGGGCAAGATGCCGTCAAATATCTCCTGGCGGGCGCGCAGGTCGTCCAGATCTGTAGTGTTGTGGTGCTGAACGGATACGAAGTGATCCGTGGCATCGTCGACGGCATCGAGAAGTGGATGGATGAGAAAGGACATCCCGATCTGGCCTCGTTCCGGGGGAGTGCGGCGGAAAAAATTATCGGCACCGAAGAGGTCGATAGAACCCAGACTTTTACCGCGTATATCCACAGTGAAACCAATGCCCCGTGCGTGCATGCCTGCCCGGCTCATGTCCCCGTTCAGGCTTATGTGAACCGCATTGCGGAGGGGGATATGGAAGGTGCGCTTGATGCGGTTCGAACGGCGAATCCATTCCAGAGCGTATGCGGATGGGTGTGTTATCATCCGTGCGAAGACGAATGCACGCGGGCCTGGCTGGATGATCCTATCGCCATCCGGGCTCTGAAAAAACACGTTATCGAATGGGGGCGGAAGAATGCTCCTCTGAGTGAAGTCGCCATCGAAAAAGCCGATCCGACCGGCAAAAAAGTTGCCGTGGTGGGCGCCGGCCCTGCGGGACTGACAACCGCTCATGATCTGGCTCGATTCGGACACGACGTGACGGTTTACGAAGCGTCGGAAAAGCCCGGTGGGATGTTGCGCTGGTCCATCCCGAAATACCGACTGCCGCGGGAAATCGTGGACGAAGAGATCGCATACATCGAGCAAGTGGGGGTTAATATCCTTTGCGAACAGCGGCTCGGGCAAGATTTTACAATGGGCGAGTTGCGATCAGATTATGATGCCGTTGTCCTGGCTTTTGGGGCCGACAAAGGGGCGTGTCTGAAAATACCGGGCGAGGACGCCGCAGGAGTTTCAGAAGCTCTGAGCTCCCTCAAACGTGTTTCTCGGGGCGATGATGTAACCGTGGGAAAACGGGTGGCCGTTATCGGTGGCGGGGGAACGGCACTTGACACTGCGCGCACCGCGTTGCGCCTGGGGGCTGAAGAAGTGTTTGTCGTCTATCGACGATCCCGCGACGAGATGCCGATCAACGAGGAAGAAATCGAAGAAACCGAGGAAGAAGGAATTCATATCCTTTATCTTGCCACACCCTTGCGTGTGGAACAGGATGGAGAAGGAAAAGTAAAAGAGCTGGTCCTGCGCGGTGGCTACCTCGGCACAGCGCCGGAAGGCCAGCGGCGTCCGCCTGTTCTGGTCGACGATATCGAATACGGTTTGAACGTCGATCAGGTTTTGACGGCGGTGAGCCAGTTGCCGGATGGGAAGGCGGTGGGTGTTGAAGAAGGGGTTGAATTTACCTCGGGTGGCAACGTGAAGGTTCTGGACGATTTTGGAACGACCTCCCTGGAGGAAGTTTTCGCCGCCGGGGATGTCACCGGCGAAACGGGTTCGGTCATCGAAGCAATAGGTGCTGGCCGCCGAACAGCCTTGCGGGTTGACAGTTTCCTCGTTGGCGAAGGGCTCGAAGAAGCCCGGCAACGATGGGGTGAGTCCCAGATGGTGGATAAAAAGTGTGTTCTGGAGCAAAACGCGGACAGGGAACTGGCCGATCGGGTTAAGCCCCCGAAACGAGATTCTTCGTTGCGGGTAAAGGATTTTGATCCGGTCGAACTTCAATATTCCCCGGAAGAAGCCGAGGGAGAAGCAGGGCGGTGTTTCGCGTGCGGGTGTGGTGTCGGTTGCGGGCTCTGCTACCGGATATGTCCGTATGACGCGATTGTGCTGGATGAAACGGGCACGAAATACGTCGTGGATGAGGAAGAATGCGCCGGTTGTGGGCTTTGTATCGAGCGGTGTCCGCTGGGCAATATTGAAGCCCTCCCGCTGGAAGAATCCTCATCGTAACGGCGTTTTAATGGCATTCTCTGCCATTGCGAGGCGAAGCACGAAGCGGGGCGCCGCGGGAATCTCGCTGTTGGACCAAAGAAACGACGAGATTGCTCGCCAGAGGACGGATAAACTTCTATGTAGTCCGAAAGGAGGCCCGGAGGGCCGATACAGACTTAGACTGCATCTGTAAGATTCAGGCTTATTTGCCAGAAATTGTTGCAAAGTTTCAGAGGGTCCTGATAATGAAAAAAGTATTTCTCGATTCCGAAGGCCGACTCCGCATCCTCTGGCGGTTTGTCGTTTTCATGCTGGGCCTGGTCGCCGCTTACATTTTGGTCGGGGTGGCAGCAGGTCTGTTTTTGGGGCTGTTTTTCGGGGAAGTTCCTGAACCGCAGGTGCCCTGGGCTCTGTGCGTCTGCGCGGTGCCTTTCGCGCTGGTGAGTTTGCTCTGGGTCTGGTTTTGCCGCAGGCGACTCGACAGGCGGAAGCTAATCGGCCTCAGAATGCAACATGGCGCGTTGGATTGGATTACGCCGCCCCTGGGGTTGGTGCTCGGATGTATCACTGCGGCGATACCAGTTCTGGTTCTTTTTTTGGCCGGTGCGCTACGGTATACAGGGATAGTCCAGAGTTCTGTCATCCCTTTTCTGGCTGTGGCTCTGTTGCCGGGGGCCTTTGCCGAAGAAGTGGCTGTGCGAGGGTACCTGCTTCAGAACCTGGATGAGAGCGGTCACAGGGCAATAGCCGTGATCGGCACCAGCATGATCTTCAGCGCATTTCATATGTTGAACCCGGCGTTTTTTGCGAATCCGCTGCCGGCCCTGAACACTTTTCTGGCGGGAATAGTACTGGGTCTGGCCTATCTGTTGACCGGCAGCCTCTGGTTCACGACGGCCTGGCATTACGGATGGAATGCGCTTCAGGGCGTTGTTTTTGGCCTGCCGGTCAGCGGGATTCAGATGCCGGGGCTGATGCACCTGGAATCCGCGGGAGACCGACCGATGGTAGGTGGCGGCGAATTTGGGCTGGAGGGATCGGTGATCAGTGCCGGGATCCTGCTGATCAGCGCAGCGTTTTTCGCCTACGCCATTCGCGTTCGGGACAGCGAGTGATCTTTCTGTGCATTGCTCGCACGGCATCTGACGCGGATCGTCTCACTGCCGGGGGGGAAGACTGACCGCGATCTTCTCCTTGAGAGGCTCTTGCATTTCCCTTTGTTACGCGGTAATTTGTACGCGGTGTCAGGAGCAAGAATTTTTTTTGTGGAAATGCTTTCGAATGAAGCAGATTGGTCAAAATAGAGTGACCGCTTTTACGTTGATAGAGCTGCTTGTCGTCGTGGCTATTATCGCGATACTGGCGGCCATGCTGTTGCCCGCCCTGGAGTCTGCCCGGCGGCGGGCGCGCATGGTGTTGTGCACTGGCAACCTCCATCAGATCGGGCTGGGGTTCACCATGTATGCCAATGATTGGGACGGCTGGTACCCGGCCCGGACTTCCGATGGCCGTCATTATTCGGACGTTTTTGCGTGGGATTGGAGTGGTTCTGGCGTCGGGCACACGAGACTCAGGAGGGCAATCGCCACATACGGTACGGGTCACGGACACGCGTGCCCGATGACCCGATGGGAAGCGCAAAAGAACTGGCCTGACTGGAACGGTGAATACAGGTGGCGGGGATACGCGATCTTTGCGGGATACCTGGGGAGCTCGCAGCACCGGGTCGGCCCACTCATTCGGAAAAAGGGGCCGCCTCCGCGGGGAGACGGATACGGTTGGTACGGGTGGACGGGCGTCGATTCGCGCTGGGTGGCAAACGGTATGGCCGTAGAAGTGGCATATCGGTACGCGGTTCCGCTCCGTGCAACAAGTGTAAACCCCGGGGAGGCTCTCCGCGGTCCTCTCGCCGACACTCAGTGGCCTGGATTCGCCATCCTCGATAACCGATGCTCTGACTTGAAGACATGACTTGGAATCGAATCTCAGGGGGCCGTATGCCTGAGTTCGGCACGATTTTTCTGTTGTCCCGATTGCGGTTCACTTTCCGCACGGGGCGAGGTAAAACGTTCAAAACGGGGACAGAAATAACAACCTTAGTCTTCACACGCCCGCTGATATCCGAATGTCATCTCCGCCGCAGCTCACACGACAACTAATCCATTGTGATATTGTGGCTGTCGAAACTGCAAGATCCAGTGGCACATTCCCCGGCCGAGTTGGCTTCCTGACGAAGATGCTCGGGATACCCCATAAACTCTTCCTTGTTAATAGGTTGTATGGGGGCGTATTCCATGTTGGATACTTTGGGGAACAGGGTCACGCCTTTAAGACGCGGACCGTAAGATAACAGGGCGCACTTTATCCTCTCCTCATCGATCTTATCTTGATCGAAATTGATCGTCACGGAGATGGAATTATCCGCCCAGAGATCCTGCAGAGTTGCCTGAACTTCCATCATTTGTTCTATCGACATATCTTCTGCTGTTTCGATTAGATCTTCGTCTATTTCTTTCAAATCCGGAGCGGCGAGAGGGAACTCCACAATGGCTGTGTCTTTCTCCCTGGCCCCGTCCCGAATGACATTAAATCCCACGCCTTCGAGTTGTTCTACTGTTTTTCGCTTCTCGGGATCGAGCAGGGTGAATCTTACTCTGCGCAGAAAGTATTTATGTTCTATCGGTTGTATGCCAGGGGTTGTGCCGGGGAGTTTGGACGTCGTTCCTGTCGGCGCTACCGTCGTAACCTTGACAGGTTCAGGAACCCTGAGGCTGAACGCGTAGTCACGGGCCGATTCGCGGGCTTCCGTGTAGAACGAGGATATCAACTCTTTCATGCGTTCATTAAATGGGAAGTCGGTATATCGACACCCGTGTTTCAGAAGAAAAGGATGAAATCCCATAAGCCCCAGGCCTATCCTCCGTTCTTTTTTAACCACTTCGTCCAGCTCTTTGTCGGGATAATCCGCGTACGTGGCCCTGAGAAGGAATCGGGATCCCAGGCGAATGGCTTCCCTCAGCTTTGGGATGTCATCGGCAAGGGTATCGAGGTTGATAGAACCCAAATTGCACGCCATCAGCCCATTGAGTCCGTCACTTCCGTAATTGACAGATGTTATTTCACCGCAAGGGTTTGTAGAAAATGGCGTTCCCAGTTCCCCCTCGCTGTGTTTGGTGAGATTGATAATCCCCGGTTCTCCGTTCGTTGCAATCCCGCGAGCAATCGCTTCCATAACCCTGACAGCATTCTTATCTTCACTTCTATACGCCGCCCAGAAATTCCTATCGACTTCCGCTGAAAGGTTGGCTGTCCAGTGCGACATTCCATCGGCTTTCAACTGAAGAAATTTCGGTATATCCCGATCTTGCCAGTGTTTGCTGGCCATTCGGGCTGACCTTCGGGTCCCCCCGGCGATAACAGATTTTGCGATCTCGTGATCGACATTCAGGAAAAGCTCCGAGTCCGGGCGTTTCCCTTCGTACCCGTTGATGATCTCGACCACATTGAGCAGCATCTCTGCCAGTGCCGCGGGGCCACTTGCTGTCCCGCCAAAAGTCTTAAGTGGAGTGCCGCTGGGGCGCACGTGCGAGACATCCAGGACCACCGAAGCTTCTTTTTTATCATAGTAATGTTCCAACACGGCCCCCAGGGCCACGGCCCAGCCTTCCCGCGAGTCTTCGACCTCAAAGCATCCGGTCCAGTTTGAAGAATATTTATCGCTGAGCATAGGCTTGAGTTGTTCGTAATCCTTATGATCGGCATCACATACTATGTGCAGATCTACTTTCTGCGGGACAGGTGGGTAAATCTCCAGGTGCCGGTTGCTGTAAGAAGATCCCACGCCGCCACCTTCCATGAGTCTCAAGAAGGCATAAGTGAAATGCCTCGAGAAATCCTCTGGGTCGAAGCCCACACTGTGACAATTGGAGATAAACTGACTTCCCGAGATACCGCATGCCCATAGATGGCGACCACCGGGCACAAACTGAAAATTGTAGATGAGGTCGAACAGTTTTTCAGGTTCCAATGGTTCTATATATTGTTCGTCCACGTACCCACAATTTCCATTGACGACTCGTTGGACTGTCTCGGCCCATGTTTCCCGGCTTCCGTCTTCCTTGATTCGAGAATAACTTCTCTGAAAGACGATTTTGCCGAGTGCGCCCCAGTCCGGTTCGCTCAGAAGCCGTTCTTCTTCCCCGATCGACTTGAAATTTATACTGACAACCTTGCCACCGTCAGATTCGACGAGCTGCCCGTTATGTTTTTGCTCTTTTTCGATCCGCTTCAGTTCTTCAATTTGCAACGCCATCCTGTCATTCTCCCAATTCCGTGTCGTTTTCGTTCTGGGTTTCGCGTGAGACGTACTCTTCACGATCAGAATTCATCCAATTGGCTCCCCTTACCGTCTGGTTGGTCCCCGGAACGTCATGTGGCGAGTGACCGACCGTCGGCTGACCCTACTACATGTAGCACAGTTGAACATGTTAGGCATCTACATATGCGATGTCAAGCTTTTTTTCGGTTATTATGAGTTTTTCCTCAAATTTACGTTTATTTAGTCTGAGAATGCTATATTTGCCGAGAAAAACTCAAAAACTTTTTCACGTTGCCGGAATATATTCGGCCCACAACCCCCAGAATATCGGCCCGTTTTTTTAGATTGGCGGTGCGGACCTTTGTTGTTTCCTCGCTGGAGGGTC
>JAGXLK010000069.1 GCA_018334735.1 Planctomycetota bacterium
GGAGGTCAACGGCAGGGAAGATTCCCTTTTCCCGCCGTCCGAAGTTGACCGCGCCGTCTCGGGCGTAGAAAAAATCTTCCAGGCCGCCGGAGCGGAGCAGAACTTCCGTCATCGCTACGGTTCAGAGGGACATCGCTTCTACGCGGATTTGATCTGGCCGTGGGTGATGGAAAACCGGGGAGAATAAAGAGTAGGTTTCTGGAGACGAACAGCCGCTTAAAACCTCCGAAGTCCCCTTGAAGTAAGCAGACCGGACTTCAGAACCGCTCGCGCGGAGCTGGAGTTCAGAATGCGGACCTACAGCTACCTCGCATTTCCCAACGTTTGTGCGCCTCAAGTCCAGTTTCGCCCGCCGCTGGCGGGCTCAGCTGAACTCGAGTCTCAGTCCCCGCGAGCGGACTGGACTTCAGCCGGAGGCTGGAGTTCAGAACGCGGACCATAAACCGACAGGTCTCGCAGCAAAAAAGCGGAACGCCCAACGGCAATTCCGCCTCGTCCGCCGTAGGCGGAGACCGACAGCTCCCACAAATCCCATTAATTCATTCTTCATGCGCGTTCGCGACGGTCTCGATGGCTTCAAGGTGCGTCTCACGCCAGTCTCCCGTTGTGGCGCGCCAGTCGGCCATCATGAAACCCATCAATCGATCGTCAGCGATGCGTTCCCGGCACCATTCCACCAGCGATCCGTAATTTTCCGGGGTTTCCCAGGTGCTGCCGGTGGGAATCTGATCGTAGCCCATCTCCTCCAGCCACTCGAAAGCCTGCAACGCCACGGGGACCTCTTCTCCGGGAAACTGCGGCGAATAATACCAGTTGCTCTGCACAACCGAACGGGGCATCGATTGCGCGAATTTTTCGCGATCAGCGTTCCAGAGGACGTCGGACCAGGCCCACGCCCGGCTGCCTTTCTGTTCGACCCTCTCCACGTAGAAATTCAGGTCGTGCCACCACAATTTTCCCTGGCGGATCACGGCGTATTGCAGGTTTTTCTGATGCGCCCAATCTTCCTCATCCATCCCGATGTGGAACAGTTCCGGTCCGTCGAAAAGCTCGCAGATTTCCCCGATCAGGTCGGCGCAGACCTCGTAATACTGCGGCGTTGACAGACAGCGGGAGTATTCTCCAAGCCAGGCGTCGTGGCAGGCGGAAAAATTCAGTTTGGGAAAGGGCTCAATTCCACACTCGCGGCAAAATGCAAGTTCTTCACGGAGTTTTTCGCCCGGCCATGCACCGTCCACGGCGATTTCGGGATGGCTCTTGTAGCGGACGGCATCGCCGAGATCGATCAGCACCGCGTTCATCCCCGCATCGGCCATTGTCTTTATACACTCGCGCCAAACTTCTTCATTGAACCCCAGCACAGGATCGTAGTGCGTGTCCCGCTGTCCCGGCGAGGAGTCCGGGGGAGCCGGCGTATCGCCCCACATGTTATAGCTGAGGTGGAGGAGGTTTGCTTTTATCATTTTTTGGGGGTCTTTCACGGGGTTGTAGTCAAATACTCTGAAAGCGCTGGTACAAATTAAACGTATGTTCTACAGTAGCCGCGGATTGCGCGGACAAAATCCGTCACCGCCAATGCGGCCGCTCGAATCCAGATCCGCATTTTCAGACAGAGCCTGACATCAAACAGACGCTATACGAAAACGGGCGTCGAGGGCGACGGCGCCCTGTCCTTCTTCAAACAGCACGAGCGGGTTAATATCGCATTCGGCGAGTTGCGGGTAGCTGACCGCAAGCTGCGAAATCCGCAGGATGCAATCGGTCAGCGCCTCCACATCGCGGGGAGCCTCGCCCCGGAACCCACGGAGGATCCTGGCCGACTGGATTTCCTCGATCATCTCCCGTGCGTCCCGTCTCGTGAGCGGAGCCACGCGGAAGGCAACATCTTTCAGCAGTTCGACGTAGATCCCACCCAGTCCGAACATCACGAGCGGCCCGAACTGCGGATCGCGGTTGACCCCGACGATGACTTCGGTTCCCCCTTTGACCATTTGCTGGAGGAGCACACCTTCCACACTTGCATCCGGATCGTAATCGCGCGCGGCATTCATGATAGCGTCATACGCCGCCCGGGTTTCATCCGGGGTCTGAATCCCGAGTTTAACCCCTCCGGCGTCCGACTTGTGGATAATGTCTTCCGAGGAGATTTTCATCACAACCGGAGGCCCAATTTCCTCGAGAGCCTCGACCGCCTCTTCCCTGTCACGTGCCAGAACACTTCGCGGCGGTTTGATCCCGCAGGCCGCGACCACGCGCTGGGCAAAACGTTCGCCGAGTTCATTCATTCCATGCTCCTGGGCTTCCTGGAGCACATCTTCGATAGCCGGGCCGTCAAAATCGAAGCTGGCCGGTTCTTCTGGCTTCCGCTCTCGCCACTGGTGGAAACATAGCATCGCATCGAGGGTTCTCACCGCTCGTTCGGGGTGGGGATAATTCGGAACTTTTCTCTCCTTCAGCACATCCCGCCCTTTCACCGCCGCGAGGCTCCCCATGAAAGTCGCCAGAACCGGTTTATCCCACTCGGCGGACGCATCACCGATCGCTTCCGCTGTTTTCTCAACTTCGGTCGACGTTTGAGGCGTGAGAATAACCAACAGGGAATCGGTATTTTCATCTTCCAGAACCGCATCCATGGCCATCCTGTAGCGGTCCGCACGTGCGTCACCGATCACATCGACGGGGTTATGCACGTTCGCGCCGCCGGGCAGGTTCTCTGTCAGGACCGACTCCGTCTCGGAGTTCAGTTCCGTCATGGTAAGGGTGGAGGTTTCGATAGCGTCGGTGGCAAGGATGCCGGGGCCGCCGGCATTCGTGACAATACTGACGTTTGGTCCGCGAGCTGCCGGCTGGCGCGAAAAAGCGAGAACGTAGTCGAAGAACTGGGTGACGTCCCGGGCGCGGATAACTCCGGACTGTTGAAAGGCGGCTTCGTAGGCGGAATCGGATCCGGCGAGGCTTCCGGTATGGCTGGAGGCCGCTCTGGCGCCGGCCGAAGTCCGGCCTGATTTGAGAATCAGAACGGGTTTTTGACGGGTGACTTTCCGCGCGATCTCCATGAACTTCTGACCGTCTTCAATACTTTCGACGTATCCGAGGATGACTTCGGTTGCATCGTCTTCGCCGAGGGCCTCGATAAGATCGCTTTCGTCGACATCGGCTTTATTTCCGTAGCTGATGAAGCGGGAGATCCCGAGGTTCTGGCCTTCGGTTCCGGCAAACCAATCGAGCACGGCCGTTCCGAGCGCGCCGGATTGACTGAAGAAAGCGACGTTGCCCTCCGGAGGGGTGGTTCCGCTGAAAGAAGCATTCAGGCCGCTCGGGGGGCTGATGACACCGAGACAGTTCGGTCCGATGCAGCGTATTCCGTGTTTCCGGCAGCGTTCAGCTACTTCGTCTTCGAGCCGGGCGCCCTCTTCTCCGGACTCTTTGAACCCGGCCGAGATGACGATGACGGCTTCGACTCCGACCTCTCCGCACTGATCGATCACATCCGGCACGTATTTCGCGGGAATGACGACGATGGCCAGATCGATGGGTTCCCCGACGGCCGGCAGGTCCGGATAACACGGCAGATCGATGACTTCATCGGCTTTCGGATTGATGGGGTAAAGTTGTCCTTGAAAACCGGATTCAATCAGGTTCTGCAGCACGTCGTGTCCCACCTTGCCGGCAGTGCGACTGGCACCCACCACTGCTACAGACGACGGGGAAAAGAACTTCTCAAGTTTCATCGGAGAACTCCTGAATTTACACGGTTTTGCTTGCGCAAAAGGCCCAGAATGATCACGGTACCACCAATTCTGGGCGCGCGCAAATGGGCCGCTGGATACGTTCATCTTGATTGCCCGGTGTCCCGGTGTTAAACTCCCACTGGAACTCGTCCAAGGCGGACAGGAATCTGTCATTCAAAGGAGGGAAAATTGGGTGAAAATAATGATCCGAACGGAATCCCAGTGTTGTTTGTAAAGGGAGAGAACGTTCCCGATGCATGGGAAAAAGCACTTCTTGCGGTCTATGACAACGGGGCAAAAATAAAGACCGAATACGATCGCGAATCGGATCCACCAAGTCTTGACGCCACCGTAACGGTTATTGTTGAAAAGCCCCTTGCCGAACCGCGCATTCATAAAAATTTCCCGGGGGGACCGACGGAACTCGAAACTTACCGGCAGGAAGTTTTGCTCGGCATCCACGATCACTGGATCGATCCCAAAGCAGGGAAATGGACCTATACTTACCACCAGAGGCTCTTTGCTTACCAGGCTTGTGAAGACCTTACAGACCCCGAAAAAAGTTCGCCCTTCGATCCGGTCGACCAGATTGCGTGGATGGTGGAAAAACTTGCAGATATTCCGTATTCTCGCCGCGCGCAGGGAACCACCTGGATTCCTCACGCGGATCCTGCGACGGATGATCCGCCTTGCCTGCAGCGTTTATGGGCTCGCCTTCTCCCTGCCGAAGATGATGGTTGGGTATTGAGCTTCAATTCGCACTGGCGGTCCCGCGACCTCTATAAAGCATGGTTTATGAACGTCTTTGCGATTACAGATCTCCAGCGGCAAATCGCCGAAAGGCTTCAAGAAAAATTGGGCGAACCTGTAAGCTGCGGCCGATATGTTGATATCTCGGATTCGCTCCACATTTATGGCAGCTACCAGGACGAAGAACTGGAGACCGAAATCAAAAAGATGCGGTCCGGACCTTATACCGAGCGAGCATGGGAAACCTCACGGCTGGCCCCGATCTTTGAAGAAGTCCGCGAAAAACTTGCCGAAGACCCTGATTATTACAGCAAGGGAAATATGTGAACCGACTCAATACGTGGACATAAGCCGCCGTTGCGTATCACTCGAATTCCTCCCGATCTTCTACGTCCGTCTCGTTAATCCAGCCGGCCACCGAAAGCTCACCTTCGAAGTACCGCTCATAGTAGTTCTTCAGGTTTCCTGACGCCGTCGGGTACTCATCAAAGATCTGCCCGTTGCCAAAAATACGCGGATCATCTTGCGCCCGGAGTTCTTGCGCCAGCTGGTTGCTCAAATCTTCTTTGAGTTCCTGATGCTGCTCGGACTCGGCGAGATTGTTCAGGCAAGCCGGATCGTCGGAGATACAATACAGTTCCTCCTCCGGCCGTTTGCCAAAAGACCATTCCCAGTATTTGCGCGTTTCGGGGTTTTTGCGGGCCTTCAGAATCTCCGTCTTGGTCGGGCTTCCGTCGCAGTTCATATAGCCGGTTTCTGGATTTCCTCCGGGCCAGCGATCGGGTTCGAAATTCCGCAGGTAGAGATAATCGTCCTTGAAAATTCCCCGAATGGGATATCCGACGTCGCCGGGACGGCCCAGATCGTGACGTTCTTTGCCGATCAGAACGTGATCGCGGTCGGGATTGACGACCGGTTCGTCCTCCGAACCGATAATATCCATGAGGCTGCGCCCGGCAATCGGTTCCATCCCTGAATCTTCGTTCGAAAGACCGGCAACATCCAGAAGTGTGGGCGCGAAATCGATGAAACTCACAAAATCGTCGATTTCGCGTCCCGGCTTCTTGAGCCCGTTCCGCCACATGACGGCGAGGGGCAGATGATTGGAGTAGAAATACTCCTGACCTTTCGCCCGCGGGAACGGCATGCCGTTATCGGAGGTGACGATCACGAGGGTATTGTCAAGTTCCCCGCACTCTTCCAGCATCTCCAGCATGCGATTGAGATGCCGATCAAAATGGTCAATTTCAAACGCGTAATCGAGCAGATCGTTCCGGACGACTTTATTATCCGGCCAGATCTCGTAGACTTCGTCGATATCGGCGGGATCTTTGCCGCCTTTTTCGACCCCGGATCCGTATTCGTAACCCCGGTGCGGTTCGAATCCTCCGTACCAGAAACAGAACGGTTGGTCGTCCGATCGGTCGTTGAGAAAATCCTCGAAATTGCCGGCGTAGTCGCAGTTATGGATGTGGGGCGTGGGAGGGTCGATGGTTCTGTCGGAGTAGCGAGGACCCGTGAGTTCTCGCCGCTTACCGTCGACAGTGCCGGGATCGCCCGGTGCCCAGCCCTTCCCGGTAAAACCGGTGAAATAACCGTTTTCGCCCAGCGCTTCGAACGAACTTTTGAATTTCTTCGGGAAGAACGTCTGGTGGTTCGCTCCTTCCTCAAGCTGCCAGGAATTGCGACCTGTCAGACAGCAGGCCCGCGACGGGGCGCATTTGGCATTCGGGGTAAACGCCCGGTTAAAAAGGACACCCTCGCGTGCCACCCGATCAAAACCGGGCGTGTGAACCCAGTCGTATCCGTAGGCTCCCATGTGCATTCCCGCATCGTCGGCAATACAGAAAAGAATGTTCGGGCGCGTCATGTTGGACCTCCCGTTGTGAACAGATAAAGGCAGTTTGTTTGTGTATCTTTACCCTTTTGCATCTGAAAAACAACCGGTGCCGCCGACATCCCGGGGTTGCGGGAAATGTCCCGTGCCGCAGTACGCAACAAAAATCAATCTATGTGGGGTGGTACCCTGCCAGCGCGCCGCGCTGGCTTTGGAGTGCGTGCGACCGCGAGTCGCGGTAGACTACATCGAGGGTGCTGCAGGGTCCTTAGTAAGCTCTGCCGGTGAAACTGATATTTCTGGAAATTGAATCCCCCACGGGGGGCGCCGCTTTTAATTTGTTGGTGCCACCGTTTCGGGACGCGTTCTATTTTTCGTCCCGGAACCCCGAACTCCGGCGGCTGACGGCGCCTTCGCACGGGGCTGCACTCTCAGGCACTCTTTCGGAGTGCGCAACAGCCCCTGAAGAGACTCACTACGAACCTGACGCTGGTTTCGGGGCTTGCGTTAACTCCAGGGTCGTAGTCGACCGCTTCAGCGGTTCGTTGCGTGGGGAAACACACAAAGTATTGTGGTGGGCCTTCAGCCCACTTTTTCTCAATGCTCACCTGTACCCCAGGGCTCCGAGGGCCTACGGCCCCCGTCACCCCGGGCTGTTATATACTGCCCTTTCAGGGCAATGAATGGCAGGGCGCGCTCGGCGATAACCCCTTGCATCTGCGTGGCATCCCGGATATGTGGAGACCTGGTGGTCCATTCCACTTGATGTTGTGGGTTCTGGGAGATCTGTTGACTGATAGTGCGCGTTCTGAACCCCAGCCCGCTCGCAGGGAATAGAGACTCGAGTTCAGCTGAGCCCGCCACGGGCGGGCGAAACTGGACTTGAGGCGGGCAATAATTGACCTCACGCGCCACGATGTGGGAGATTCAAACGCATTGGGTCGCGTTCTGAACTCCAGCCCACGGCTGAAGTCCAGTCCGCTTGCCTGTCAACGGTTCAGTTGCGAGCGACTCCAGCGTTCCCAGGATAGGAAACGGGATCCAGGATGGCTCAATCCAGCATTCTGTTCCGAAGGAAAATTAAGGAATTTGCGCCCCGTCCGAGGGCAGAGTCGGCCCGGATTTTCCGGGGATGTCCGGCTGCCGGGCAGCGAAAAGACCTACATCGCAAATTCCTTGCAATTAGACATTTTCTTTTGGGGAATTACGATGCAATGTATGCGGAGAAGGTGAGAGGATATACATGCATCGACCGGATCAGGGCCGTCGATTTGGCCGGGGCGCCGGCCTGAGGGGCGGCACGTTCCTGCGTCTTGTTCTGAGGTTGGCAGGGAGGGAAACTTCGCCGTTACGCCCGACGTGCAACTTCAATTGTCACGCAGCACCAACTGTGTGTGCAATACAAATACACTCTCTCATCCAGGGAGCAACCACGCATTAAAACGCGAGGTGGGATCCCAGGTGTTTCCCGCCGAGGCAAAATCGCAGACCGAAAAACTCGTTCCTCGTCCTTTGATTTCGAACGTCTGCCAGATTTCTGCTGGCGGTTCTGCCGGTTGTGCAGAGAGGTCGGCGCCAGGATCAAATTCCTCCGGCATGGGGGCGAAAAGGTTTTGTTCCCCAAGCCGACGATCGCGGGCGAGCACTACCGAACCTCTTAAAAAAGCAACGGCCTTCCGATGAGGCAACGCATCTTCCACAGTCAACGTGTGCTCCGGGGCCTCCGGTCGGGTGTCCCGGATTCGGGCCCATTGCTGCTCGGACCAGCCGACAAGCGGATCGTCCGGATCGAGATGCGAAGGATCGAAATATTCGCAACGCAGTTTCATCTCGAGGTGTATTTCAACGGTGTCGCCGCTTTCCCACGTCCGCTGGAGAACAAGCCAACCGCGCGATCGTGGCGCTTCAATGGGATCGCTATTGACAGCTAACTCTATTTCTTCAGCCCACTGGGGGATCCGGAGTTTGAGCGCAAACTCTTCCGGTTCCACCAGGTTCAGACTCAGTTTCACGTCGCCCGTTTCTGGATAATTCCCATCAATGCGGATTTCGACGTTCTGCCCGGACGGCAGTTCGATCGTGCCTTTACCGGGGTTATAAAGCAAACAGCGGAAACCATCTTTATCGCCCATCAGCGCCATCTGTGACGCCTGGAAGAAACCCCGCGGAAGATTGTCCAGACAGCAGTGATGGTGTTGCAGGCCGCAGTGATGGGGAGACGGCACGTGTTCGTGTGAGAAACGCAGACGGCGCAACCCCCAGGTGCCGTCGGGTTTCATCCCGCAGAGCAAAGCATTGTAAAGGGTTCTTTCGATTTCATCCGCGTAA
>JAGXLK010000070.1 GCA_018334735.1 Planctomycetota bacterium
AAAGGTGTATGAAATCGCTGTGTGATCGTCAAATCGATGGGGAGAAAAAGTCCGCGGGTGGTGGATCGATGGCTGTTACTTCGCTGACGAAATGTATCGTCACAGCAACGAACCCAACTTCCGCAGTTTCGCTGAGGCTCTCAAGGCTGGCAACCCCGAAGCTCTGGTCGCATTTAATCCAGGGGTGCGCACACCGGTAACCTGCCATACACAACACGAAGATTACACAGCTGGAGAGGTATCAACGGCTCTGCCCGAATGCCCCGGCCCGTGGGTCGAACGAAACGGGCATAGGGCGCGATACCACGTGCTGAGCTACCTCGGCCAGTCCTGGTGTCGGGGCGATCCCCGCTTCCCCGACGAATTGATTACAGGATATACCCAACACATCACAAATAGAAATGGCGTCATAACCTGGGATGTTCCGATTCAACGAAAAGGGTTTATTCCGGGAGCATTTCTTGAACAATTAGAAAACATCTCTCAAAACCTTTAACCGGTTCGGAAAATTCAAGCAAGTGCTCTATCGTCTTTCTGCACAATTCCGCAACCGCTGAAAATCGGAAAGAAAAGCGGGGTAAAAACGGCTGTTACGGCAGCCTGCCCTACGGCCAGTTCCAACAACAGCTGGGAATTAACGTAGTGGCCGAACAACGCCGTTCCAAACGCCTGGGATACACCACAGAAGAGTGAGAATAAGAAGACCAGGACCATATCGGTAATAAAGCCTTCCCTGTAAAGGCGATGTCGCAGGGTTATCAAGCCCGCAGCTCCTAATGTCATAAGAAAAGCGCTTGTTCCCATCCTGGTTGCGGATCCCAGGTCACGGAGCAATCCAATCAAAAAAGCGGACATAAGGGCCTGGCGATAGCGAGCTTCCAGCGCAACGTACACGGCGAGAAGGTAGAACAAATCCAAATGCATAGCACCAGCACTGAACCTGTGCAAAACACTCACCTGCAAAAGAAACAGAATCAGAACCACAGGGATGATTCGTGTTTTTCTGACAAACCCCATGCTCGTGCCGCTTCTCCTTTCTCAACCAGTCGTTGCATTTCTATCGATTCTGACGCGCACCGTGCCCGGAAACGCCCAGTCTAACTTCAGGCGATTCTGGCATCAATAATTTTCTCTCATACCGGCTGCCTTCTGCAAGCCGGTCCGTAACGCAGATTGTGGCAACAGAAGCCAACTTGACACTATACGACACCGGGTTTAGACTCCGCTATTCGCGTTCGACGAAATGACTCTTTTATGAGGTAATACGATGACACTACGAAGCGCCACAGCTGTTGAAGGTGTTGAAAGAGCTCCGAGCAGGGCACTGCTTTACGCGACAGGATGTTATGCCCCCCGCCACGTCGGAAAACCGATGATTGGAATTGCCACCAGTTACACGGATCTCATCCCCGGGCATAGCATGATGCGGCCGCTGGAACGCGCTATCCAAAAGGGTGTGTCGGCTGGCGGAGGCATCAGCTTTCTGTTTGGCGTCCCTGGCCTCTGCGACGGAGTCGCGATGGGGCACCACGGAATGCATTATTCCCTCCCCTCCCGCGAACTCATCGCCGACGTCGTTGAAACTGTTGCTGAGGCGCAACGACTCGATGGTCTTGTCCTTCTAACGAACTGTGACAAAATTACCCCCGGAATGTTGATGGGAATTGCACGGCTTGATATTCCCGGCATCGCTGTCACGGCCGGGCCAATGCTGGCCGGTCACTGGAGAAAAGCAGGCAAAGAAAAGCCCGAACGTCTTTCTCTGGTGCGCGACACTTTCGAGGCTATTGGCCGCTATAAAGCTGGCGACATCGACGAAGAAGAACTCACCAATCTCGAACTCCATGCCTGCCCGGGTCCCGGATCGTGCCAGGGTCTTTACACCGCCAACACCATGGCCTGCGCCACAGAGGCGATGGGGATGAGCCTGCCGGGATGCGCCGCCACGCCAATTGTTGAAGCGGCCAAACTGCGTCTTGCTGAACGAAGCGGCGAACGAATCGTGGAACTCGTTGAGGAAGAAATAACATCCCGTCAAATCATTACGCAGGAGAGTATTCGGAACTCTATTGTTGTTGATATGGCGCTTGGCGGTTCGACCAACAGCTGCCTTCATATCCCCGCCATCGCCCATGAAGCCGGCATCGACTTCCCGATCGACACGTTTGACGATATCAGCCGGGAAGTCCCCCACATTGCAAATCTCCGTCCCGGCGGAGACTACTTCATGGAAGATCTCTATTATGCCGGTGGTATACCTGCCGTGCTGCAGCGACTCGAAGAGAATCTAAACGATTGTCTGACCACAAGCGGGCGAACCTCAAAAGAAATTGCCGCCGACGCGCAGCTGATGGATGACGACGTCATTCGGCCACTCAACAACCCCTACCATCCGCAAGGGGGAATGGCTGTTCTCAAAGGCACTCTGGCGCCCGAAGGGGCAGTTGTTAAACAGAGCGCCGTAAATGAAGAATCCCTTCAGTTTACCGGTCCGGCCAGAACTTTTAACAGCGAAGATGATGCTATCAAGGCTATCATGGATGGGGAAATCAATGAGGGTGAAGTTATTATTATCCGTTACGAAGGCCCCAAAGGTGGGCCGGGAATGCGGGAAATGCTGAATCCAACCTCCGCTCTCATTGGTATGGGGATGGGAGACGCCTGTGCTCTTATCACTGATGGACGTTTCAGCGGAGGCACCCGTGGTCCGTGCATCGGTCATGTAAGTCCGGAAGCCGCCAGCGGAGGAGCAATAGGTCTGGTTGAAGACGGCGACACAATCGAGATTGATATCCCCGAGCGGAAACTTAATCTCAAGGTAGATGAAGAGGAACTTGAACGACGTCGTAAAGACTGGTCTCCCATTGAACCGAAGATCACAACCGGTTACCTGGCACGTTATGCAGAATTTGTGACCAGTGCCGCGACCGGAGCTGTGTATCGCAAACCGTAAGATCTAATTCTTAAATAGCAGACCCCGGCAATCGGAGAAGATCGGGGGGCAAATTTACCGTCAGATTCTGGACAGGAACCAGATGACGTCAAACTGACAAAAGCGCGGAAGAGGAAAACGGACCAGCTTTAATTCCCGTTTTCCTCTTCCTCTTTTTCGAGAACGTATTTCTGCCGGATAAGTGCCGCGGCCCTTTTATGTCCCCTTTCGGCCGCCAGTTCGTGGGAAAGAAATCCGTTTGAATTCGGCTTCGTGGTAACCGCTCCATACTCAAGCAAAAGCTGCACCAAGTCCGCTTCCCCGTATTTTGCTGCCCGATGCAACGGGCTATTCCCTTCCATATCCGTGCGATTTACGGACGCCCCGGCTTTAATCAGGATGCGCGCCACCTGGACATTCCCTTCTTCCGCTGCCTTATGCAGGGGCGTTCTGGCTCTGTAGGAACCCTTAACATCCGTTTCTGCTCCCCATTTAACCAGTAGCCGAACAAGCTCCACACGGTTATTGGCCGCGGCCCAATGAAGAGGTCGCATGCCGGATTTTGATCTCGCATCCGGGTCAGCTCCGGCCATCAGAAGCACTTTCGCGACTTCTGGATGACCTTCAGAGCTTGCATGATGCAGCGGTCTCATTCCGCCTGCGCCTTTTGCATTAACATCGGCCTCGTGTTCAAGCAATACTCGCGCGACTTCCGTCCGTCCTCCATCGGCAGCTCGATGCAAAGGCGTCTCATTGTTGGAGGTAGTGGCATCTACTGCCGCTCCTTTCTCCAAAAGCAACTCAACCGTGTCTGCCTGTCCCTCCATCGCCGCCGTATGAAGTGCCGTCCATCCAGATTGATCTCCGGCGTCAATGGACGCACCGCTATTGAGGAGCAATTCGATCATCTCTTGATTACCTGCTTCCGCCGCAAGATGCAACGGCGTCTTACCGGAGGATTCCTTTGCATCGACCTGAGCCCCTTTCAACAGAAGCGTGCGAGCGATTGCGGTACGACCCAATTTAGCCGCAAAATGTAATGGTGTCCGTCCGTCTTTCGCCCGGCCTGAAACATCAGCCCCCGCCCCGATCATGAGCCGAACTCCTCCTTTAAACTTTGCTTCTATCGCGACATGGAGGGGCAGCTTGCCGCGTCTATTCCGTCTTTTCAATGATGCGCCATGTTGGAGTAAAAGGTCAAGCCAATCGCCACGTTGCTCCCGGCATAGCAATGCCACTGGCGCATAACCCGATCCAGTTTTTGCATCCGGATCGGCTCCGTTTTTCAATAACAACACCGCGGTATCCTTATGATCTCCGGTGATAGCCAGATGAAGCGGCGTATCCCCATCATCATTTTTCACATTGGGATCGGCACCTTTTTGCAACAGGAGTTGGGCAATGTTTTCGGAACCTTTTTCTGCGGCAGCATGCAGTGGGGTCTTGTTAGCGCGATTTCGCGTTCTCACGGTTCCGGGGTGAAATAAAACAATACCTTTGACGCGAGTTGCCCGCCCCTCTTTTATAGCAGGCAATATGTCACTCGCAGGGAACGCAATATGTCCGAAAAGAAGAATTGCTATACAGATAATGAGCACAATACTGACTGTTATGATACTTGCCCGGACCAACCGAGAATCCTTTATACTGTCCCTCATGGCACTCTCATCTTATCTGTCTGCATTTGGTTCAACACCAACTTGCACATAATCCTTTCGAATTGAGCAACGCGGGTATCAGTAGATACAGGATGATGTGCCTTGTCAAATGGTCAACAGCCCTGTAAAGCCCATTGAGATTGCACGGCAGGCCCGTGCTCAGTAGAATACCAGATCAAAAGCTGATCCCAACTCGCGGAAAGTCTATGGAAGAAACCGACATTATCCTCCGTGGCATTATTCCATGGTGGGGGGCTCTTTTTCTTGGAATAATTCTGATCTTTGTATTGATCGCAGGCTATCGTCGGACGACTCGCCCTGTTAGCGGATGGCTTAAAACCTTTCTAATATCGCTAAGAATAGGCGCAGTGGCTATCTTACTGTTGTGTCTGTTGATGCCGGCTATCCAAACAACAACCTACCGCATCGTAAGAAAACCGCTCGTTTTCCTGGTTGATACCAGCCGCTCAATGCAGGAAGTGCGGGACACACCAGATGGAAAATCACGCCTTAAGGCCATTGAAAGCCTCCTTAAAAGCAACCAATCCTTAGTGGATAAACTGGCACAAAAGTACGAGGTTCGGACGTTTCACTTCGCCCGTGATCTGGGAATTGATCAGAACAAGCAGAAATATGCATCCGACTACAGTGCTTACGGCCGAGCGATAAAAGGAGCGCTGGATCAAACCAATCTCGGGCAAGGCGGGGGATGTATGGTTGTGTTTGGAGACGGTTCTCACAACCTCGGTCCGCCGGAACCGCTTGAAGTCGCTGCCACATTGGCCGATCTTAATATCCCCCTCTATACGGTCGGGGTGGGGCAGGAAGAAATTGGCGGGCGCATACGGGACGTCAAAGTAGTCAGCATCGACGCCCCCCGTCGGGCCTATGTATTCAGCAAATTCTCCGTGCGCGCCAAAATCCTGTTCCGCGGTTGTCAGGGAAAAACCGTCGACGTCAAACTGGAACTTCCCGACCAAACCCAGAAATTCCAGAAAGTTACGGTGGCCCACGACGAAGAAATTGTCCCGGTCCAGTTTGATGTCACGCCGGAAGAGGAAGGGGAACTGAAAATAATCATCCGGGCCGCAGAGGTGGCAGATGAAATAATCCCCGAGAACAACGTCCGCAGTAAGTTTGTTAAAGTGGTCAGCAGTGGAATACGTCTCGGTTATTTTGAATCCCTGCGTCCCGAAGGCAAATTTGTCTATGCCGCTCTAAGAAATGCTCCTCAAATCAATTTGCTTCGGATACTTGTCGCACCCGGGGATCAAATCCCGGCAGAAAAGCTTGACTGGACCCGCTACGACGCCGTTTTTCTCGGAAATGTGCCGCCCCAGGCTTTCGGCAGCAAAGCACTTGAGACGCTGAAAGCTCAAGTGATGAATAAAGGCACAGGTCTGGCCCTGCTCATAGGACCCGAAAATGCGGGGAGAAGCGGCTTCAGCGGGAGTATCCTTGAGACGATATTGCCGGTTTCACTCCCTCCGAAATGGTCCTACGAAGGAAACAAACACAAATTTGTGCCCGCTCCCGATGCGCTTGGCCACCCCGTTATTGCCCTCGGTGGGACCAAACAAGAAACGGATGCCTTATGGAAAAAAATGCCGCCGCTATCGGGCATTCTCACCGGGGTAGAAGCGAGACGTCAAGCGTCTGTACTCGCAACGGACAGACAGAAAAATCCGCTTTTGTGCGCGCAACGCGTTGGAGCCGGCGGAACGCTGATCGTGCTGACAGATACTACGTTCAAATGGTATTTCACCGCTAAAGATACCCAGGAACAATTCACAAAGTTCTGGCGCCAGGTGGCTCTTTGGACGGGAGGTATCGAAAAAGAGGAAAAAGAAGCTTTTCAACTGGTTGTGAGTAAGGGCCAGGTGGGACTGGGTGAGCCCATAACGCTGCAGGCGCACCTGACTGCGTCCGATGGTTCCCCCATCCGAGACGCAACGGTAAACATTACCGTGACTCCTCCCGAGAGCGAACCACAGAAACTCGAAAGTCTTTTCTCGCGCGAACTCGGCTATTTCCAGGCCAGTTATGTCCCTGAGAAATCCGGCCCTTACCTGGTAAGTGCCAAAGCCACTCGCAGCGGCAAGATTGTGGGAGAAGATACTGCATCTTTCCAGGCTTCCCGGGCAGATCGTGAGCTGTCAAATCCTGTTGCAAACCTCAGCCTTCTTCGAAGGCTATCTGCTGCCACAAGCGAAGCCGGTGGAAAATATTATCCGCATACCCGGCTGCGCCAAATGCTCGAGGATCTTCAGGAAACCGGCGACCCCGTGCGACTCAAAACCAACCGCTGGAACGAAATCTGGGACAGTCCGTTCTTCTTTCTGGCTTTCCTGATACTGATCGGAAGCGAATGGGCACTGCGAAAATGGCAGGGGCTGGTGTGAAAAACCGCCGAACCCGGTTGTCAACCGGAGTCCATTTTTTCAATGCTGAGTCCTTTCCGCCCCTTGTATCTCCTACAGCTCTCGCGGATTCTCCACCTTAATCCGGTTCTCGTCGGTATTTTTCGGGAAGTTCGAAAGGTTTGAGCCTGAGAGGACCTTCGCGTTTTTCGGGTGCTTTCTCCAGTTCCTCTATAAGTTTCTCGGGCAGACGCTCTTTGAGTTGGTTCAGTATTGGCTCAGGCATCGCATAACGTCCTGAAAAGATATCAACCAGAACGCTCCTCCGAACATCCTCAACCGTGACTTTTTGTGACACCCTCGGATCTTTATCAACTCCCCTTTGCTTATTCCATCGTTTTGCAATCGCCTTTGCCCGCGCATCAAACCCGGCAGCTCTTTCGTCAATACCTGCCCCCAGGAAAAAATAATGCTGGACAAGCAATCCTCTAACCACATTTCTGGCCTGCTGCGGGCCGAGTATACTGATATACTCCCGCATTTCATCATTGATAAATTTTTCGTAGGAAGGCGGATATTTGTCTTTGGGATACTCTTTCCGCAGATGCTCGTAGTAGCGTCGCGAATCTTTCTCATCCCCCATATAATAAAATTCGGTCACAACCCGCTTCAAAAAATTCTCGTACGCGGAATTAATGCCCGTTGAATACCGTCCCTCCTTACCATACTTGCCAACCATACGTTCAAAGTGTTCGATCATTGCGTCAGTGAAACGGTAATCAGAACCGGGCATCGGGAAAAGTCGTCCCTGGCTATCGAAAAGCAGGCGTCCTTTTGAAACAAGACTCTGCAGCGCTCCATAAATCACGCGATCATAGTTAATATCGGCGAAGCGGTACTTGGGAAACTCGCTCCCCCAGTCCTGGTCCGCAATTTTTTCCTTCCCGTATGCTTCTCGTCGTTTGCTCACTCTTTCCCTGTAAGCCTGCGCCACTTCCTTGCCTTCAGTAGCCCAGTAGATAGCATTTGAATACGGGCTTCGCCAGTCGAGGGGGCCGAATTTGTCCATTAACTCCAGCATCCTTCCGGGCTGCATGTTCATATCACTCAGCCGTCGAGCTCGCACGTAATTCGCAAGTTTATTGTGTGCGGCCGAATAACGCTCACTTTCAAGAAGTTCACGGACCTTCGCCGGCACAGAATTCGGTCGGCGGAGCCACAGAAAGTATTGTCGGAGTCCTTTTCCGGACACCACTTTAAGCGGATCCCAGCCCGCATCCACAAGTCTGTCATAAAATTCTTTGGTTTTGGAGTCTTGGAACAGGTCTGTGCGAGTTACCGGAGCGTTTTTTAGCTCTTTCAGTTTTCCTCGCGACCCACCACCCCCGAGAACTTCATGCATCTCCAGCCCTAACTGTTGCTTGTACCAGGCGTGAGCATCGTCCAACTGATCGCCGACTTTGTGCATAAAGATCCAGGCCAGGCTGAAATACAGTTCAGGTTCTTCCGGGTTATTTGGAATTCCCTGGTCTCGCAGTAATTCTATTCCGGCTTTGACCCACGGCCAGCGTTCGGCATAATCCGGGACCTGCACGGAAACATTGTAGGCCATATTCCAGGCGTTGAAATCCCAGACTTTCGGGAAACGCGGTGCCAACATACAGGCAA